>NZ_LZJG01000518.1:0-90869 GCF_001667785.1 Mycobacterium sp. E3247
GCTGCCCGCGACGGTGATGCCGTAACCCAGTGCGGTGAGGGCGATTCCGCGGCCGTGGCGGCCGCGGCGGCGATCCCACCACGACTGCGCGTAGAGCGCGGTGGCGGCCAGGTTCACCAGGCCGTGCACGGCGCCCACCCGGCGGTCGGCCTCATGGGTGTGCTGCCAATCGGTGACGCCGGTGACGGCCGAACCGATGCTGGCCAGGATCCCCACGCCGAGCGCGCGGGACGCGAACTTCGAGGCGTCGCGCACCTCGGTGGCGGGTTGGCCCGGCAGCAGGCTGAGCGCGTCGAGCGCGACGGTGGTACCCAGCGCGCCGCTCGTCAGCGACGCCAGCGGCGGGTGCACGGGGTGGCCGAGCCACACTCCGTGCAACGCGTTGGTGACGGTGTTGCGGGCGCCGCCGAGGCCGTTGAAGGCGAAGCTCAACAGGTGTTCGAACCGATAGCTCGGCCGATCCAGCCACTCTTGACGCCCGATGGCGGACACCACTCGCGATCCGAGCTTTTGCAATCGACCATCCAGTGACCGAGCGGCCATGGCACCAGCCCTTCCTCACCTGCGCCGCAAACTGGTCGCAGCGCACGCAAAATCAAACCCTTTACCCCTTGGTTACCGCGCGCTCACATGGACAGTGGCGCCGACGTGACCACCGTATCCCGGCCTCGTGGCCACATGATTGTCAGCAACCTGTGAATTACCACAAAGCCTTCTTGTAGAAAGCTGGCCGAGAATCCTCGCCGGTGAGACACCCGGGAACGCCCGATTGACCGGGGGCGGGTGAATGCGGGATTCTACTTAGCGGAAGATATCTCTGCACAGCAGACATGACAGCGTGGGACGGGGGTGCCGTGGCAGTCCATCGCGCCGCCCGCGACGGCCTTCTCGACCCCGTTTTCGCCAGCGTCCGCGACGGCATGATCCCCGCGCACATCTACAACGACGCAGAGCTGTTCGCGCTGGAGAAGGAGCGACTGTTCGGCCGGGCGTGGACGTTCGTGGCGCACGAGTCCGAGATCCCGCAGGACGGCGACTACGTGGTGCGCCGCGTCCTCGACGATTCCTTCATCATCACCCGCGACTCGACCGGGCGATTGCGCGCCTTGTTCAATATGTGCCTGCACCGTGGCATGCAGGTGTGCCGCGCGGAGATGGGCAACGCCACCAACTTCCGCTGCCCCTACCACGGTTGGACCTACCGCAACGACGGCCGACTCACCGGCCTGCCGTTCCACCGGGAGGCCTACGGCGGCGAGGACGGGTTCGCCAAGGATACTCAAACCCTTTTGCCCGCACCGAAATTCGCGAGCTATAACGGTCTGCTGTTCATCAGCATGGACGCGGCAGCCGAACCGCTCGAAGACTTCCTCGGCGACTTCCGGTTCTATCTGGACTTCTACACCAAGCAGAGCGCCGGCGGCCTCGAGGTGCGGGGGCCGCAGCGCTGGCGCATCAGGGCCAACTGGAAGATCGGCGCCGAGAACTTCGCCGGCGACATGTACCACACGCCGCACACCCATGCGTCGATCGTCGACATCGGCCTGTTTCGCGAGCCGAAAGCGCAGAAACGCAAGGACGGCGCGACCTACTGGGCGCACCGGGGCGGCGGGACCACCTACAAGCTGCCGCCGGGCGGTTTCGACGAGCGCATGCGCTACGTCGGCTATCCCGACGACATGATCGCCCGGATCAAGGACGTGTGGACGGCGCGACAGCAGCGCTTGGTCGGCGAGGACGGCTTCATGATCTCGGCCGCCACCTGCTTTCCCAATCTGAGCTTCGTGCACAACTGGCCCAAGGTGCGGGACGGTCAGCACGATGAAACCCTGCCCTTCATCTCGATCCGGCTGTGGCAGCCGATCAGCGAGAACGAGACCGAGGTCTGCTCGTGGTTCGCGGTGGACTCCGCCGCTCCCCCGCAGTACAAACAGGATTCGTACAAGGCGTATCTGATGTGCTTCGGTTCGACCGGCATGTTCGAGCAGGACGACGTGGAGAACTGGGTGTCGCTGACCACCACCGCGGGCGGTGCCATGGCGCGGCGGCTGCTGCTGAACAGCCGGATGGGCCTGCTGCCCGACGGCAGCCCGGTGGTCGAGCCACTGACCGCCGTGGCATTCCACGGGCCGGGGCGGGCGCAGGTCGGCTACAACGAGCACAACCAGCGCGCGCTGCTGAGCATGTGGGCCGACTACCTGCAGGGGGTAGGCGCATGAGAAAGGCGTTGCCGTTTCATGACATTCGGCATCTGCAGGCCCACCAGTTCCTGATCGACGAGGCCTACCTGCTGGACGCCCAGCGGTACGAGGAGTGGCTGGACACGCTGAGCGACGACGTCCGCTACGTGATGCCGGTGCGGGTGACCACCGCGCGCGGCGCCGGGTTCGACGCCTCACCGGGAATGGCGCACTTCGACGAGGACAAGTATTCGCTGAGCCAGCGGGTCGCCCGGATGGGGACCGAACACGCCTGGGCCGAGGATCCGCCGTCGCGGCTGCGGCACTTCGTCACCAACGTGCGCACCTTCGAAGGCGACGACCCCGCGCACCTGGTGGTCGAATCGGCCGAGCTGCTGTTCCGCAGCCGGGGTGACGTGAACGAAAGCGCGTTGCTGTCGTGCGGCCGCGAGGACCTGCTGCGCCGGTGTGACGACGGCTGGAAGCTGGCCCGCCGCAACATTTTTGTCGACGAATCCGTGCTCCGGATGCAGAACCTGGCGGTGTTCCTGTGAGCGAACAACTGCAGCGACTCCTCGACGGGGCGGTCGGCGAGCCCCTCGTCGTCGCAAACGAATTCACCGAGGTGGTGGTGCGCCGCGTCGACACCTGCAACGGGTCGAGGCTGCTGGTCAGCGCGCCGCGATCGGGGCAGTGGATCACCCTGGACGCGCTGGAAGTCGAGGCCCTGACCCGGCAGAACAGCCGCACCCTGGCGGCGATGGTCGGCAATCCGCACGCCCCGCTGCTGCCAGACGACGAGGACCCGCGATGACGGGCTGGCTCGAGGGCAAGCGCGCCCTGGTCGTCGGCGCCGGCTCGGGGATAGGCCGGGCCGTGCTCGACGCGTTCCGCGCCGAGGGCGCCAAAGTCGCTGCGCTGGAACGCGACCACGAGAAGTGCGAGAGCCTGCGCGCGAAGTCACCCGACGTCCCGGTCGTGGAGGGTGACGCGGTCACCCGCGACGCCAACGAACGAGCGATCGACGCCGCGGTGGGCGCCCACGGCGGGCTGGACACGCTGGTTCACTGCGTCGGGATCTTCGACTTCTACCGGGGCATCGGCGACATCCCCGCCGACGACCTCCCCGGCGCGTTCGACGAGATGTTTCGCACCAACGTGCTGAGCCAACTGCAGTCGGTCAAGGTGGCGCTCCCCCGGTTGCGATCCGGCACGGGACCCTCGATCATCCTGACCGCGTCCGCCTCGTCCTTCTATCCCGGACGCGGCGGAACCCTGTACGTGGCGTCGAAGTTCGCCGTCCGCGGCCTGGTGGCCGCCCTGGCCCACGAGCTGGCGCCGCGGATCCGGGTCAACGCGGTGGCGCCGGGCGGCACGCTGGGCACCGACCTGCGCGGGCTCGCCAGCCTGGGCCTCGAGGGGGTCCGCCTGGACGACTCCCCCAACCGGGCGCAGGAGATGGCCGCGCGCACGCCGCTGAACGTCGCGCTCACCGGGGCCGACCACGCCTGGAGTTTCGTGTTCCTGGCCTCCGACCGGGCCCGCGGGATCACCGGCGAAATCGTCCGCCCCGACGGCGGATTCGGGCTGGGCGCGCCGACATGACCTCCCTCGACGAGCAGCGCGCCCTGGTGGCGCAGGGCTGTCGGGTGGCCGCGGCCCGCGGCCTGGTCGACGGTGTCCTCGGCCACCTGAGCCTGCGGGTCGACGACGAGCGGCTGCTCGTCCGATGCCGCAGCGACACCGACGCCGGCGTGGCGTTCACCCGGCCCAGCGACATCCGGCTGGTCACCTTCGACGGCGGCGCGGGCGGTGACGGCGAACTCGACGGGTACCGCGTGCCCAACGAACTGCCCATCCACGTCGAGACCATGCTGGCCGATCCGGCGCATCGCGCCGTCGCGCACCTGCATCCGCCCGCCGTGGTCGCCGCCGACCTGGCCGGAATCGCGCTGCGGCCGATCTACGGCGCCTACGACATTCCGGGCGCGCGGCTGGCCCGCGGGGGCGTGCCCGTCTACGAGCGCGCCGTGCTGATCCGCACCCCGGCGCTGGCCAGGCAGATGGTGGCGGCCATGGGCGGACGGCCGGTGGTGATCTGCCGCGGACACGGGATCACCAGCGCGGCCGCGACCGTGCCGCAGGCCGTGCTGCAGGCGATCGGCCTCGACACGCTGGCCCGAATGTCGTTGCGGGTGAAGAACGCCGGCGGCACCCTGCGCGACATCGACGACGCCGATTGGGACGACCTGCCGGACCTGGGAGCGTCGCTGCACACCGAGGCCGCCTGGCGCCACGAGGTGGCGCGGTTGCCGGCCGACTGAGAACTTGCCCACCGGCGTCAGGCCGCACATTTATGCTGACCTCGATGGCGAACAGCAGCCCCGATCCCACCACGCCGTTATGGCGTGCGGCGCAGGTGTTCCGGCTGCTGAGCTGCATCTACGCCACCGGCTTCCAGATCGCCATCAACCCGGACCTGCGCCTGCCCGCGCTGGGCTGGGCGCTGTTCGCGGTGCTGATCGGCTGGAGCGCGGCGTGCGCGCTGGCGTACCTGCGCGGGTTCGGCCGCCGGCCGGCGTGGGTGCTCGCCGAGATCGTGATCGCCGTGCTGCTGATGGCGTCGAACACCTTCGTCACCACGCCACACTGGGCGGCCGAGAACCAGACCTGGCCGACGACGCTGTGGGCCAGCAACCCGACGATCTCGGCGGCCATCCTGTTCGGCCCGGCCGGCGGCATGCTGACCGGCCTGGTGGTGATGGCCACCAATTTCGCGGTCAAGAACTATCTCGCCCTCAACCTGGGGCATAACGCCACCGTCATCATCGAGCTGGCGATCGGCATGGCCATCGGCATGGCCGCCCAAACCGCGCGACGCGCCCACGACGAGCTCCAGCAAGCCGCCCGATTGACGGCCGCGGTGCAAGAACGGGAACGCCTGTCCCGCCAGGTACACGACGGAGCCATCCAGGTGCTGGCGCTGGTGGCCAAGAAGGGGAACGAAATCGGCGGTGCCACAGCGGAACTCGCCGCGCTGGCCGGCGAGCAGGAACGCGCCCTGCGGCGGTGGCTGGCCAGCACCGACATCGACCGGGACACCGACGGCGCCACCATCGACCTGCGCACCCTGCTGCGCCGCCGGGAATCCGACCGGGTGTCGCTGAGCCTGCCCGCCACGCCGGTGCCCCTGGGTCGCGGAGTGGGCGCCGAGCTCGACGCGGCGGTGGGCAACGCGCTGGACAACGTGGCCGCACACGCCGGCCCCGGCGCGCACGCGTTCGTGCTCGTCGAGGACCTGGGCGATTCGGTGGTGGTGAGCGTCCGCGACGACGGCGTGGGAATCGCCGCGGGCCGGCTCGAGGAAGCGGCGGGCCAGGGGCGCCTGGGCGTCTCCCAATCGATCGTCGGGCGGCTGACTGCGCTGGGCGGCACCGCGCACCTGCACAGCGAACCCGGACAAGGCACCGAGTGGGAGCTGTGCCTGCCACGCGGAAAGGCGCCCGATGGCCGGTGACACCCCCACCACGGTGATGGTCGTCGACGACCATCCCATCTGGCGCGACGCGGTCGCCCGCGACCTGACCGAAGAAGGCTTCACCGTGGTCGCCACCGCCGACGGTGTCGCCGCCGCCCGGCGGCGCGCCGCCGTGGTCAAACCCGACGTGGTGGTGATGGATATGCAGCTGCCCGACGGCGACGGCGCACAGGCGACCGCGGGCGTGCTCGCCGTCTCCCCCTCGTCCCGGGTATTGGTCCTCTCGGCCTCCGACGAGCAAGAGGACGTGCTCGAAGCCGTCAAGGCCGGCGCCACCGGATACCTGGTCAAGAGCGCCTCCAAGTCGGAACTGGCGCAAGCCGTTTCGGCGACGGCCGAGGGCCGCGCCGTGTTCACCCCCAGCCTGGCCGGGCTGGTGTTGGGGGAATACCGGCGAATCGCGCAGCGCAAGGACGACGGTCCCGCTCCGCCCAGCCTCACCGAACGGGAAACCGAAGTGCTGCGCTATGTGGCAAAGGGGCTGTCCGCCAAGCAGATCGCCCAGAAGCTGTCGCTGAGCCACCGCACGGTCGAAAATCACGTGCAGGCCACCTTTCGCAAACTGCAGGTCGCCAACCGGGTGGAGCTGGCGCGCTACGCCATCGAGCACGGCCTCGACGAGGAGCGGTGACCCGCGGGCGGCCGGGCGACCGCACCGCGGGTCAATGACGTCTCGAGCTACCCGCGAGCCGCGCTGAGGCGTTTCGCCGGTGCGGCGGCCAGCACGCGGGCGCCGACCAACGCGGTCACCATCACGGCCATGCACACCAGGCCGTCGTCTTTGAGCCCCCATCGGATGGCGGCAAGGATCGCCACGCCCGCCACGCACAGCAGGGCGCCGACGACCGCTCCGCGTCCGCGCGCCGTCACCGTGGGGGCGCCGTCCCAGCCCGACAGCCGGTTGTTCTCCAGCGGCCGCAGCGCGACGAAGAGCACCGCCACGGCGACGACCACGACGAGCAGCTGGATGAGGCTGAGGGCGAGGAAATCCTGCGCGCCCGGGTAGCGCGGGCAGCCCAGGTAGTCGAAGGCCAGGTGCACGCCCAGCAGCACGGGCATGTGCCACAGGTACAGCGTCATGGCCCCGGAGTTGCCGATCGCGGTCCACCACCACACCCGCGGCCGCCGGGCCCAGCGTGCGATCGCCGGCGCGGCGGCGATCGCCAAAGCGCTCAGGATGATTGCGTGCCCGGCCAGCAGCAGTGAGGGCGGGCTGGTGTTGGACAGCTGGTGGTCACCGGTGCCGACCATGCTGATCCGGTAGGGGCCCCAGTGCACCAGCGCGACGTCGACGGCGAAGAAGACGGCGGCGACGGCCAGCGCGGCGCGCCCGGTGAGCAGCCGGCGGCGGTAGGCGACGCCGAACATGGCGGGGATGAGCCAGACGGCCAGGTTGAGGTAGCCCAGGGGCATCATGGCCGGCCAGCGCAGCCGGACGGCGTCGATCGCCGCGATGGCCCCGTAGACGGCGGCCACGGCGGCGGCGAGACGCCCCGCCGTGGTGATGCGGTACAGCATCGGCATGGCGGCCAGCACCAGGACGTAGGCGCCCAGGAACCACAGCAGCTGCGTGCTGACGCCGGCCACCGGCTCGTAGATGTGTTGCGGCAGGGCGTGATACAGCACCGTCAGCGCCACCGCCCAGAACGCCAGGTAGTAGAACACCGGCCGGAACAGTCGGGTGCACCGTTTCATCAGCCAGTCACCCCAGTTCGTGCCGGCGGACCAGGAAGACAGGCAGGCCGCGGCGCCGGCGAAGAAGAACAGCGGCATGATCTGCAGGATCCAGGTCGCCGCCTGGAACACCGCCGAGGTGGTCAGCAGGTTGTCCCAGATCAACACGTGGTTTTCGATGATGCTGATGGCCATCACGGTGTGGCCGAGCACCACACCGATCAGCGACGTGATGCGGATGACGTCCAGGACGCGATCGCGGTCGGGCGGGGTGGCCGCCGCCACTTCGGCGACGTCCGGGAATCTGCTGAGAGTTGCCATGGGAACCGGTCCTTTCGGGAGACCTGTTGTCGGGGAGTGGAATTGGATTCAGCCGAGTAGTACTACTCAGTTGGCGGCATGGAGCGGGTCGTAGTCGGCCAGCAGTTTCTCGATGCGTGCCTCGTCGAGTCGCACCCGCACGGTGGCGGCTTCCTGTTGGTCGCGAATCACCTTGGCCAAGGTGAAGGCGCTGGACACCAAGAACAGGAACGTGATGCCGAGGAAGGATCGCTGCCACAGGTCAAGCGGAAGCAGGTAGATCCCGCCCAACGCGGTCACGAAGCTGATCGCGAACGCGACGGCCGCTTGAACGAAGAAGGCAGCAGTGGTCTTGGACATGCTAGAGGGAACGGTCATGCGAATAAGCCTGCGGCAGGCCGCTGCTCGCCGGAATCCGTAAGACTACTCAATTACAAACGGCACCGGCGGCCGTCACGAAGCGGCGCGGTCGCCGGCCGGCTGAGTTTGCGTCACAGCTTCGTATCGGCCGGCGAACACCGCACGGATGTGCCGGGATCGCGGTCGCCGCGCACCTAGCCTGTCCAGCTAACTGCCCCGAATTTGGTGCCCGGACCGGCACCGGCAGCCGAGGAGTTCTGACGTGGCCGCACTGGACAGGCGACGTTTCCTGGTCGCGCTGGCCGCGACGGTGGCCGTCGCCACCGGTGGGCCCGAAACCGCGGCGGTGCGTGCCGATGTCGCCGGGGTCGCCCCCCTCCCGGGCGCTCCCGTCGGGCCGCCGTTGTCACCCCCACCGGACCCGCGATCGCGCGTCGCGCTGCCCGGCGGCGGTGTGCTGAAAAAGCTTCCGGGCAACGACGCTCTGTTGGCATGGACGGTCGACGACGGCGCGGACACCGACGTGGTCCGGCTCTACACGCAATTCGCCAAGGACACCGGGGTGCGGCTCACCTACTTCGTCACCGGCGGCTACCGCTCGTGGACGGACAACGCCGGCTTGCTTCGCCCGCTGGTCGAATCCGGGCAGATCCAGCTGGGCAACCACACCTGGACGCATCCCGACCTGACCAAACTGTCCAAGGGCCAGATCGCCGACGAGCTGAGCCGCACGGACGCGCTGCTGCGCAACACCTACGGAGTCGACGCCGCCCCATACCTGCGGCCACCGTATGGCCATCACAACGCCGCGGTCGCCGCGGTGGCCGCCGACCTGGGCTACCAGGTGACCACCCTGTGGTCCGGCGACTTGCGCGATTCCGCGCCGGTGTCCGAGGACCAGATCGTCCGGATGGCCTACCAGTCCTTCCTGCCGCAGAACATCGTGATCGGCCACCTCAACCACCCGCCGGTCACGCACGTGTACGCCCGGCTGGTGGACATCATTCGCTCGCGCGGGCTGCGCACCGTGACGCTCGACGACGTCTTCCTGCGACCGGAAGTCCCGCACGGGCGGGGCACCACCAAGGCGCCTCAGCCCAGCTGATCGCCAATCTCCTTGGCCGCCTTGACGAGTGCGGCGGCCACCGCGGCATACCGGGAGCTGTCCAGCCGGTTCTGCGGCGCTGCGGCGTTGAGCGCGAGCCGCAGACCCGGCGCCCGTGTCGGTATGGGCACCGCGACCGAGGCCACGCCTTCCTCGCTCTCCTCGCGGTTGATCGCGTACCCACGCTCGCGGATGGCCGCGAGCTCGGCCTCCAGCTCGGTGCGGGTGCCGATCGAGGACGGCGTGATGCGTTCGAGCCGCTCCTGCGGCAGCAGCTGGCGCAGTTCTGGCTCGGGCAGCTGCGCCAGCATGACCTTGCCCGTCGAGGTGCAATGCGCGGGCAGGGTGCGGCCCAACCGGGACGCCACCCGGACCGCGGCCGGGCCCTCCACCGCGGCGACAAAGCGGACGCCTGCGCCGTCCAGCATCCCGACGTGAACGGTTTCGCGCAGCTGCTCGGCCAGGCTTCGCATGATCGGCATGGCGGTTCGCTGGATGTCGACGCGGCCGAAGATCGCGAACGCCACCCCGGTCAACGACGGACCGGGCAGATAGGCCTTCGACACCGGGTCTTGCCGGACGAACCCGCGGTAGGCCAGCATCGCCAGCAGCCGATGCGCGGTGGACGACGCCACACCCAGGTAGCGGGTGGCCTCGCTCAACCGGATCTCGGGTTGCTCGCCCAACAGCAGCAGCAGTTTCAAGGCGTTGTCGACGGACTCGATCGGGTACTGCGGCGCAAGCGAGTCGGCGGCGGGCGCCTCGGCGTCCTGCTCACGCTTCCTCGGCATGACAGTGAAGGTACCCAAGGACCACCCGCCCGGGTTGCGACTCAGAGCAAGCTGAGGACGGCCGCCCCGAGCAGCCCCGCCGCGACCACCACGGCAGTCGTGGTTGCGACGGCCCGCCAACCGAAGCTGCGGGCGACCATGGCGGCGCCCGGGGCGCTCACCGCCGGGAGGGTGATCAGCAACGCACCGATCGTGCCCGACGACGCGCCCAGCATGGCCAGCCCCTGCAGGATCGGAATCTCCCCCGCCGTCGGGATGACCATGAGCGTCCCGGCGATCGCGACGACCACCACGAGGGAAAGGCCCAGGAGCAGTCCATGGTGCGCCGGCTGACCCAAGGTGAGCAGCCAACCCCGCACCGCCCCGGCGAGCAGCACCAGCACGGCGTACTCGGGCAGCAGGAACAGACACAGGTACAGCAGTGCCCGCACGAACCTGCGCGGCCGGCCCGCGGGCTCGTCGTCGTCAGCGGCCGCGACCGTCGCCGCCGGGGCGGGCTCGCCGCCGGATGCACGCGAGACCCAGCCCACCGAGGCCGCGACTCCGAGCACCGTCGCGACTCCGACGATCGCCCTGGTCAGCGTCCATTGCCAGGGCGCGACGAAGAACAGGAACGCCAGCACCGCCGGGTTGAGCAGCGGGTTACCCAACCAGTAGGCGATGGCGGCCGCGGGAGTGATGCCGTTGCGCCGCAAGGTCACGGCGACCGGAGCGGCGCAACACGTGCACATCATCGACGGCATACCCGCAAGCCCGCCGGCGAGCCCGCTGGAGACGGGGTGTCGACGGTTCAACGCGCGCGGCAGCCACGCCCGGGGCATCAACGCCTGCACCGAGGCGCTGATCAGCAGCGCCACGATCAGCGCCGGCCAGATCGACGACACGTACGCGTGGAAGAAGGTCGTGGCGGCATGCCACGTCGGGCGGTCCCCGGCGTGCACCCCGCCCACGGTGAGGATGCTCGATCCGGGCCAGTGGCGGCTCCGGTGGGCCGCGGCCGCCTTCGCCGCGTAGGGCAGCCACTTGGCCCACAGCAACCCCGCCACGAACACGGCCAGGGCGACGGAAACACCGAACGCGACGCCGCCCCGGCGACCGATGTGAATTTCCTTGCCCTTCAAAGGCATAGCCACGCTCACCGACGCTAGCCCACGGATCGCGGTTCTGCGCACCGGAGGTGGGCGGCCATGCTTCACACACCGGGCCGGCGATGGCTATTATTCTCGGCTTCGTGCGCGGGGCCATTCCGTCCGGGTATCGCCGTTACGTCGCCATCGGGGACAGTCAGACCGAGGGCTTGTGGGACGGCGACGACGTCGTGGGTCTCCTCGGATTCGCCGACCGGCTCGCCGTCATGCTCGATTCGCTCTACCCCGGCCTGCACTACGCCAACCTGGCGATCCGTGGCAAGCGGATCGCCGACGTCCTGTACGAACAGGTCCCGCAGGCGCTGGCGATGCAGCCGGACCTGATCACCGTGTGCGCCGGGATGAACGACGTCATTCAGCCGGGGCGCTCGTTCAGCCCCGCCCTGGCCGACCTCGAGTACGTCTACGCCGCGCTGGCCAGATCCGGCGCGACGGTGGTGACGACGACCTTTCCGAACGTCGCGCAGTTCCTCCCGCTGGGGCGGCTGGTGTCGGGGCGCCTGGCCCGCATCAACGCCGCGATCACGGCGGCGGCCGACCGCTACGGGTTCGGGCTGGTCGACCTGTACAACGCGCCGTCGATGCGCGAGCTGGACACCTGGGCGATCGACCGCGTGCACGCCTCCACCAAGGGGCACATGCTGTTCGCCGCCGCGGCCGCCGAGGCCCTGAATTTGCCTGGCAGCAACCATGATTGGGCACACGCCAGCCCCGACGCCCGGCGCCGGTCGCGCAGCAGCGGGGCTTACGAACAGCTGCGGTGGACGCAGGACAGTTTCTTCCCGTGGATCTGGCGGCGGCTGCGCGGCCTGTCGTCGGCCGACGGGCGGGAAC
This sequence comes from Mycobacterium sp. E3247, assembly GCF_001667785.1. NCBI lineage: Bacteria > Bacillati > Actinomycetota > Actinomycetes > Mycobacteriales > Mycobacteriaceae > Mycobacterium > Mycobacterium sp. E3247. The sequence continues at coordinate 11,931 of NZ_LZJG01000518.1, forward strand.
CCAAACGACCGCGGCTGGAGAGCCTCAGCGAGCCGAGCAGACCGGCCGACGCCAACCGGAGGGTTTAGGGCGCGTATCGCCGGGCGGTCAGGCATCCTGGACGCATGGATGTGGAGGCTTTGCTGCACGCGATCCCGCCGCTCGCGGTCTACCTGGTGGTCGGCGGTGTGGTCGGGCTGGAGAGCCTGGGCATTCCCCTTCCCGGGGAGATCATCCTGGTCAGTGCCGCGTTGATGTCGTCGCATGACGACTTGCCGGTCAACCCCGTCGGGGTCGGCGTCGCGGCGGTGATCGGCGCCGTGGTCGGCGACTCGATCGGCTATGCGATCGGGCGCCGGTTCGGCATGCCGCTCTTCGACCGCCTCGGCCGGCGGTTCCCCAAACATTTCGGTCCCGGACACGTCGCGTTGGCCGAAAAGTTGTTCAACCGCTGGGGAGTTCGAGCGGTCTTCTTCGGCCGCTTCATCGCGCTGCTGCGCATTTTCGCCGGGCCGCTGGCCGGCGCCCTGAAGATGCACTACCCCCGCTTCCTGACCGCCAACGTCTCGGGCGCCATCTGCTGGGCCGGCGGCACCACCGCGCTGGTGTATTACGCCGGGATGGCCGCCGAGCGCTGGATGGAGCGGTTCTCCTGGATCGCGCTCGTCATCGCCATCGTGTTCGGGCTGATCGCCGCCTTCGCGCTGCGCGAGCGCACCTCGCGGGCCATCGCCGAACTCGAGGCCGAGCACTACCGTAAGGCGGAGAACACCGCGGCCGACGCCGCGTGACAGCGGCGGCTAACTGGCCGCCTCGCCGACATCCTCCGGTACGACCGGCCGGTGCTCTTCGATGAGCGCGACGGCCATTCTGCGGGCACGGAGGGCGGCGTCCCGGTCGCCGACGGCCGCCAGCACGATCGCGCCCTTCATCAGGATGTGCCAGGACGAGGCGAAATCCTCGACGTCGGTCAGCCCCGCCGCGACGGCGCGGTGCCGCACGATGTCGCGCACGTGGTCGATGTGGGTGACGCAGGCCCGTCCCGCGGGGGAATCGGGCCCGAGCTCGAGCAGCACGTTGATGAACGAGCAGCCCTCGTAGCCGTCGCGCAGCTGAATCCATTCGTGCATGACGTCGAAGATCGCCAGCAACTGTTCCTCGGGCGTCTCCCCGCGCTGCCGGGACTGCTCCTCGATCAGCCCGTGCGTCCACAGCTCCTCGCGCCGCTGCAGCACTGCCAGCACCAGGTCGTTCTTGGTGGCGAAGTGACGGTACAACGTGGCCTTGGCGACCCCGGCCTTCTCGATGACCTCTTCGGTGCCGACAGCACGGATCCCGCGCCGGCTGAACAGGTCATATGCCGCGGTCAAGATGCGCTCACGAGCCGACGCGGCGGGCCTTCCGAGGTCGGAAGCTGTCATAACAACCCACAACATACTCTTAGCCCGGACAGGTAGACAGACCGACCTGTCTTGTTATAGAAATGAGATTCGCACTTCCGCGAAGAGTCTGTCTTCAGAGGGCAGGACGGGCATCCATCGCAGCGTCGTAGACGCCGGTCGATTAGGAGTCCACGATGTGCTCGGCCATTGCAGAACCTATGACAACTACCCACTTGATGCTGAGCACGAAGCTGGTCTACGAGCTCGGCGATCCGAACAGCACCCTGCGCGCGACCGCCGATCGCAGCGGCCCGGCGGTGCTCATCTACGCGGGCGGTGAGGTCGACGCCTGCAATGAGCACACCTGGCGCCAGCTGGTCTCCGAGGTGGCCGGCATCGTCATCGCTCCCGGCCCTTTCGTCGTCGACGTCACCGGACTCGATTTCATGGGCTGCTGCGCCTTCGCGGTGCTGGCCGACGAGGCGAAGCGCTGCAAGGAGCGTGGCATCGAATTGCGCCTGGTGAGCCGCGAACCGATCGTCGCCCGCATCGTCGACGCGTGCGGCCTGTCCGCGCTGCTGCCCATCTACCCGACCGCCGATTCCGCCCTGGGGTCCGCGGCCCGCTGGTGACGGGGCGGCCCAACCCCTGATCGCCCTCCCCCGGGCCAGATGAGCGACCCGCCCACCTTCGGCGCGGAGGAGGAATTCCTCCTCGTCGACCCGCGAACCGGAGAACCGGCTCCGCGGAACGTTGACGTGGCCGCCGAGGCGGCGCGCCGTGGCGTCGAGCTGCAGCTGGAACTGAGCAGCTGCCAGGTCGAAACGACCTCCAGCGTTGTGGCAACCAGTACCGAACTCGGCGAGGAACTGTCGCGGCTGCGGCGCACGGCGGCCCGGGCGGCCGAGGCGGTGGGGCTTCAGCTGCTCGCCGCCGGGCTACCGCCCGCCACGCCGCACGAGTTCCCCGTCACCGACACGCCCCGCTACCGGCGCATCGGCGCCGAGTACGGGATGGTCGCCCACGAGCAGGGCATCTGCGGATGCCATGTGCACGTTGCGGTTCCCGACCGCGCGGCCGCCGTCGCGGTCAGCAACTGGCTGCGGCCCTGGCTGCCCTCTTTGCTTGCGCTGTCGGCGAATTCGGCGGTGTATCGCTGCGCCGACAGCGGCTACGCGAGCTGGCGCAGCGTGCTGTGGCGGCGCTGGCCGGTGGCCGGGCCGCCGCCCTTCTTCCCGTCGCCCGACGACTACGACCGCACGGTGCGGATGCTGATCGACAGCGAAGTGATCCTGGACCAGAAGATGGTCTATTGGGACGTGCGCCCGTCGGAGAATTTCCCGACGATCGAGGTGCGGGTGGCCGACGTGCCGGCGACGGTCGCGGAGACGGTGCTGCTGGCCACCCTGGTCAGGGCGGCGGTGATGACGGCGCTCGAAGCCGATGGGCCCGGCCGGCTTCCGCCGGCGGCCCTGCGCGCGGCGTACTGGAAGGCCGCCCACGACGGGCTCGCCGGACGCACGCTCGACCTGGTCCACGGCCGCGGGGCGGTGCCGGCGCGTGAGCAGCTGGGCGTGCTCGTGCGACGCGTGCGGCCGGCGTTGGAGTCGCTCGGTGAGTATGACCGCGTCGTGGCCGAACTCGACCGGGTCGCCGAGCAGGGCAACGGGGCGATGCGCCAGCTGCGGGCCTGGCGTCGTCGGGGCGAGGTGATGGACGTGATCGAGCAGGCGGCCGCCGCCACGCTGAGCTGAACGCTTTGTGCGGCAACCCTTTTCCGTCAGGCGACGGCGAGCAGTCGATACAGCCCGATCAGGCCCACCACCACGATGGTGGCGCGCAGCGCGTTGCCCGACAGCCGGCGCCCGTAGCGGGCCCCGACCAGTCCCCCGACCAGTGAGCCGGCCGCGATCAGCCCGGCGGCCGGCCAGCTGATCCGGTCGAAGGCCACCAACGTATAGGCCACCGCCGCAACCACATTCACCACCAGCGTCATGAGGTTTTTGGCGGCGTTCATCCGCTGCACCGACTCCGGCAGCAGCGCACCCATCAGGCCAACCAGCAAGATGCCCTGCGCGGCGGTGAAGTAGCCGCCGTAGACGCCGACGGCGAACGTGCCGAGCACCAGCACGGCCATCCGGGCGGGCGTGATGTGCTCGGCCGAACGGCCCGCGGCCTCGGCCCGCCGGCTCGTCCACGCCTGGATCCGCGGCCCGGCGACCACCAGGATCAGCGCCAGGACCAACAACACCGGCACCACCTCGGCGAAGACCTTCTCCGGCAGGTGCAGCAGCAGGAATGCGCCCAGCACCGCACCGGCCAGCGACGCCGGGAGCTGCCAACGCAGCCGGTCCCACTGGCCGCCCAGCTCGGCGCGGTAACCCCAGGTGCCCGACACGCTGCCGGCGACCAGACCGGTCGCGTTGGACATGGTGGCCGTGACCGGTGGGAAGCCGAGGGCGACCAGCGTCGGGAACGTGATCAGGGTGCCGGACCCGACGAGCGCGTTGATGGCGCCGGCGCCGAACCCGGCCAAGCAGATCAGCAGCATGTGGGAAGGCGACACTGAAGGAAAACCCTAGCCTGCCGCCGGTTTCGGCTCGCGGGCGACCGGCGGTCCGAGGTTATGGTCAGGCGGGCGGGGCTTCGGCCCCGCGGTCGACGCCCGTCCGCAGCTTCACCGACGCCGAATACGCAAGCGTCCGGAAGCGCAGGACCGGATCGTCGGAGGGCTCGATGCCGTCGGTCACCCGCATCGGGTCGAACACCACGATGTCGCCGCCGTGTTCGCGCTCGGTCTCCAGGCCGGTGATCTCCACGGTGCCGACGGTCGCGATCTGGGTGCTCTGCCAGGGCGCCGACGGATCGACGGTGGAGTCGGTGGGCCCGCCGATCTGCACCCGATAGTCGAATCGCACCGGCCCGCTCGCCAGGCGCGCGTTCAGCTCGTCGGTGAGAAAGTCCGCTCCTTCGCCCTGGGCGGCCGACGCCGACAGGTAGTTCTCTGCGGCGGCCGGAACCAGATGGTAGCGAACGAATCTGGCGCTGCCATCGGCGGCGACCCAGCGGAACGCGTGCAAGCCGTGGTACTCGATGGTGGCGTAGCTGGCCGGGATCTTGTTCGCGTCGCGCAGCACCGGCAGCGCGCCGAGCAGCCGGGGATGGGTGAGGAAGTACTTGGCCATGCGCAGCGGCGTCGTCAGGCCGGGCCGCATCGCCTTGAGCAGATCGACGAATCCGTCCGGTGTGCTCGAGACGAACAGGCGCGCGGTCTGCGTCACGACGTCGGTGGTGGAGCCGTCGGGCAGGGTGAACTTGACCGCCATCCCGCGGATTCCCGGCACGTTGTCACGCTGTTTGGGGTTGCCGGCGCCATTGGAGAAACGGATCAGCGCCGGGACCGTCGAACCGTCGAGATGCTTTGCGCGCGTAAGCATCGCCGCATCGGGTGTGGCGGTGAACGTGCCGCGGTAGAGCGTGCCCTTGGCGTGCAGCGCGCGGCAACCCGGCTGCGCACCGCCGGTGCCCCGAATCGCCTCGATCGCCTCGTCGGGAGTGACCATGCGCGAATCTTAAGGCGCTAGGAGGGAAAGCCGAAGAGTTTGACCACACCGTGGTCGCGGCCGGCGGTGTAGCCGCCGTCGACGGCGATCGCCTGGCCGCTGACGAACGAGGCGTCGGGCGACAGCAGGAACGCCGCCATGGCCGCGACCTCCTCCGGCCGGCCCAGCCGTTGCAGTGCGTGCTCGGCGGTGATCGATTGCAGCGGTCCCTCCATGCCGGGCAGGCCGAAGACGCTTTGCGCCATCGGCGTTTCGATGAAGCCGGGACAGATCGCGTTGGCCCGGATGCCGCTGGGCCCGTAGTCGAGCGCGATGTTCTTGGTGAGCAGCACGACACCGCCCTTGGCCGCGTTGTACGAGCTGCCGCCCGCGGTGCCCTCCAGGCCCTCGACGCTGGCGACGGTCACCAGCGAACCGCGTTCGCCGTCCACACGGGGCTGCTCGATCATCCGCGCCAGCGCCGCCTTGGCCACCAGGAACGTGCCGGTGAGGTTGATCCCGATCACCCGCTCCCATTCGGCCCGGTCGAGCAGGTGGACCGGTCCGCCCCCGGCGACCCCGGCGGCGTGCAGGACGCCGTCGAGACGATCGGGCACGGCGGCCAGCACCGCGGCGACCGCGGCCTCGTCGGCCACGTCCGCGGTCACGAACGTGAACCGGGGCCCGAGGTCCGGCGCGGCGGCCAGGTCGGCGCCGACGACCGTGCCCCCCTCGGCCAGCAGCCGCCTGGCGGTCGCCAGGCCGATTCCGGATGCGGCGCCCGTCACGACGAACGTGCGTGAGCGGGCACGGTCAGGGTTCACCACGCTCGGTCCCCTCTGCTCGAAAAATCGTGTCAGGCCGCAGACATGTTGACACACCGGTCCGCCGCCGAAGCCGATTTCGATAACGGAGAGCTATCGGCAAATAGCGGCCCGGTCTTGGACACCATCCGCTTTCGGGGAGATCGTGGACATAGCGGGCGAGACCCACCCTTTGCCCAAACCCGCATCAGGAGCTGGCGCATGAATACGTCGACACTCGAGCTACCACGACCCCGACGGGTCGGCACCGCGATGGCCGTGGCCACCGCCATGACGGCCACGATCGTCCTGAACGTCGCCGCCGAACCGTCGCCGGTGCGGCTCGCATCGGCCGAGCCGATCGCCGTTGCTCAGGGCGTTTCGATCTCTCCGGCGCCCGGCTGGACGCCCGGCCACCGCGGCCCGAACTGGCTGGCGCTCAGCAATGCCGACGGCAGCGCCCAACTGCGGGTCGCGGTCAAGCCTGCCGGCAACACGGACGTCGATGCGGTCCTGCAAGGCGACATGGATCAGTACGCATCCTCATCCGGTCTGGGCAATATGAGGAACCTGACCGCGCTCGAGACGCAACCGCTCCAGAGCGCCAACTTCCAGCAACAAGCCTCGGTGGATTACACCGCCGATGTGCCGGCAGCAGAGGGGCGCATTCCGGTCATCGGCACCTTCACCGAACTGCTGAACACGTCCAACCAACGGTCGCTCTTCATCGACTTCAGACAGAACAACAATGCCACTCCTCAGGCCGTCGACGACGGCGGGATGATGATCCGGTCCATGGAGTGAGCGCTGCGGCTCGCGCGTCGATGAAGCACCAACGGGAGCATCATCAGCCGAGGCTTTCCTCCCTGCCCGGTACCGACGCATCGAACGCGTTCAGCGTGACGCCGACCATCGAGAAACATCCCACCAGAAAGACGATCTCGGCGAGGCCCTCCGCGCCAAACGCTTGTCGCGCTGCCTGGTACGTCGTCTCCGGGAGCGAGCCGCCCCGGTTCAGCGCGGCCGCCATGTCGTAGGCCGCACCCTCGTCGTCGTCGAGGTCGTGGGGGCGTTCGCCCGCGGCGATCGTCGCGATCTTGCGCTCCGCGAGACCCGCTCGCCTGGCGAAGTGCTCGTGGCCGTAGATCTCGTAGCGGGCGCCGAATTTTGCGGCGGTCACCAGGATCACCAACTGATGGATGGCGTCGGGCAGCACCCTGTGTTCCCAAAGCGCCTTGTTGAACGCCCAGGCCGGGTTTCCGAACTGCGGAAAATGCAGCCAGCCGTTGAAGGGGCCGATCAGGGCGCCGTCCTCGCGGCGTGCGACGAGTCCGTCGAAGTTGCGCTCGATCACCGCCGCCATGTCGTCGTAGAGGCGCTTCTGCTCCGGGCTCAGACTGAGCGGTGGCAGCGGCGGCAGACGCGTCGTCTCGGGCATAGCCTGATCGTGCGCCGACGCCGGTGCGCGCGCCAGGACTTGTTGGTGATCACTGGTAGGCGGAGGCTCCCAGTCAAACGGAGGGCCGACGTGGCGAGCGCGGACGTGACCGCGTATCACATAGTGGAGCGAATCGAACTCGGAGGGGTTTCATGCCACCAGCCGACACCACGGCGAACACGACCGAGACACTGGCCGGATTCGTCGACCGGCACGCACGACAGCGTCCCGACGCCGTGGCCATCCGCTACGGCGAACGGCAGTGGTCCTGGGCCGACTGGGCCGAGCGGATCCGTCGCGTGGCCGGGGCGCTGCGCGGGGCCGGTGTGCAGCGGGGGCAGTGCGTGGCGTTTCTGGACAAGAACCACCCCGCCTGCCTCGAGGTGCTGTTCGCCGCCGCGTCGATCGGGGCGGTGACGACCATCGTCAACTGGCGCGTCATCGGCGACGAACTCGTGCACGTGCTCGATGACAGCGGGGCGCGGCTGCTCATCGTCGGCGCCGAGCTGCAGCCGGCGGCCGAGGCGGCCGCCGCACGGGTGCCCGGCGTGGAACGCATCGTCGCGGTGGGCGACGAGTACGAATCCCTGCTCGCCGCGGCGGCGCCCACTGAGGGCGACGCCGGCGTCGACGAGGGCGAGACGGCGCTGGTGATCTACAGCTCCGGCACCACGGGGCGACCCAAAGGCGTGCTGCTGAGCCAGCGCGCGCTGGTCAATCACGCGGCGAACCTGGCGCCGGAGTTCCCGTTCGGCGACGGGGACGCGAACCTGGTGGCCATGCCCCTGTTCCATGTCGGCGGAATCGGCTACGCGCTCTTCGGCATTCGCGCCGGGGTGCCGACGATCATGACCCGCGAACCCGACGCCGCCGCCCTGATCGGCGCGGTGCGGGCCGGGGCCACCCATGCGTTCTTCGTCCCGCCGGTGATCGCCCGATTCCTCGACGCCGGCGAAGCGGCCCACGCCACAGTCGCGGGCCTGCGCTACATCGTGTACGGGGCGGCGCCCATGCCGCTGCCCCTGCTGCACCGGGCGCTGTCCACCTGGCCCGACACGCGATTCGTTCAGGTGTACGGGCAGACGGAACTGTGCGGCGCGGTCACCGCGCTCAGCGACGCCGACCACCGCGACTCCGCCCGTCCACACCTGCAGCTGGCGGCCGGAAAGGCGGTGCTGGGCACCGAGATCCGGGTCGTCGATCCCGACACGGGTGTCGAGGTGCCCGCCGGGGAGCCCGGCGAGATCTGGGTACGCAGCAACCAGAACATGAGCGGCTATCTGAACCGGCCGGAGGCGACCGCCGAGACGATCACCGGCGACGACTGGGTGCGCACGGGCGACGTGGGGCGCCTGGACGCCGACGGCTACGTCTACATCGAGGACCGGCTCAAGGACATGATCATCACCGGCGGGGAGAACGTGTACGGCCCCGAGGTGGAAAGCGTGCTCGTCGAGCACCCCCCCGTCGCGGACGCCGCGGTGATCGGGGTGCCCGACGACTTCTGGGGCGAATCGGTCAAGGCGATCGTGGTGGCTTCCGGCGAGGTCGACGAAAAAGACGTCATCGAGTTCTGCCGCCGGCACCTCGCCGGCTACAAGTGCCCGCGAACCGTGGAGTTCATGGAGGCGCTACCCCGTAACGCGAGCGGAAAGATCCTCAAAACCCAGCTGCGCGAACCGTACTGGCGCGACCGGACGCGAGCGGTATGAGCGCGCTGGTGGACGCGCATCGACGCGACTGCGCGATCAGCGTACTGGGCGGCCCGACCACGGTGCTGGACATCGCGGGCCACCGGCTGGTGATGGATCCGACGTTCGACCCGCCCGGCGTGCACGCCTACCTGACCAAGCTGACCGGGCCCGCGGTGAGCCCCGAGGCGCTCGGCCGGGTGGATGCGGTGTTGATCAGCCATGACCAGCATCCCGACAACCTCGACGACGACGGCCGCCGGATGGCCCTGGCCGCCCCGCTGGTGATCACCCACCCCGGCGCGGCGGGCCGGCTGGGCCCCCCGGCGTTGGGGGTGGCGCCCTGGCAGACCCACGAACTGTCCGGATCGCTTGACGTGCAAGCCGTTCCGGCCGTGCACGGCCCGGCCGACGGACAGCGCGACGAAGGCGGCCACGTCAACTGCGAGGTGACCGGCTTCGTGCTGTCCGGGCCCGGCCTGCCCACCGTGTACCTCAGCGGAGACAACGCCTCGATCGCGGCGGTCAAGGACGTCGCCGACCGGGCGGGCGTCATCGACGTCGCCGTGCTGTTCGCGGGCGCGGCCAGCGTGCCCGCCAAAGAAGGCGGGCGACCGCTGACCCTGACCGCGGCCCGCGCGGCGGCCGCCGCCGAGATCCTGGGCGCCCGCGTGGTGATCCCCGCCCACGTCGACGGCTGGGCCCACTTCACCGAGGGTGTCGACGAATTCGCCGCGGCGTTCGACCAGGCCGGGATCAGCGAGCGGTTACGGGTCGCGCCCCACGCGGAGTGGATCGACCTGTGGTGATCTAGAGCCGCCCGTCGACCCGCAGGTCCGGGTGCACCCAATCGGGCGAGCGGCGCTCCTTGAACGCGCGGAAGCCCTCGCGCGCCTCGGCGTCACTCAGGCTGCTGGTCATGCCGATGCGGTCGTAGAGCCCCAGATAGCTGTCGATGCTGGACTTGATCACGCCGCGGGCGCGCGGCGCGGTGCGACAGCATTGCGCCAGTAGGTCTTTCGCCTCGGGGAGCAGGTCGTCGTGCGCGACCACGCGGGTGACCAGGCCCCAGTCCAGCGCCTCGGCCGCGGTGAGCACCCGTCCGGTGAACATCAGGTCGCGGGTGCGCACCGGCCCGATGACGCGGGTGAGCATCTGGCTGTAATAGGTGTCGGCGTAGCCGCGGAACAGTTCGGGCACGCGGAAGGTGGCCCGCTCGCTGACCACGGCCAGGTCGCTGCACAGCGCGATCTGGAACCCGCCGCCCTGACACAGGCCGTTGACCGCGGAAACGACGGGCTTCGCGGAGGTGCGCACCGCGTCGAACGGGGTGACGTCCATTCCCAGCGCGCCGCCGAAGGTGATCCAGTTGTCCGTGGCTCCGCCGCCGCCCATGTCGCCGCCGGGCGCGAAGACGTCGCCTGTCCCGGTGAGCAGCAGCCCGGCCAGGTCCGGGTCCTCGTTGACACGGCCCACGGCGTAACGGATTCCGAAGTACATCGCCGGCGTCAGGGCGTTGCGCGCCTCGGGCCGGTCGATGGTGCACACCGCGATCGACCCCTGGCGCTCGAGGGTCAGATAGGGGGTGCCGAGCCAGTCGCCCTCAGGCGGGCGGGGCGTGCTCTGGGATGTCGGCGGGATCTGCGCCACGGGACTCCTCGTGCGTCGGTCGCTACTGTCGCTCTTACAGTAGCCACGGCGGCCGGTCAGGCATACGGCAGCGTCGCCGTGGCGCTGGTGGTGGCCGCGTCGTCGAGCAACGCCGCGAGCGCGCTCTGCAGCGTGGCTGTGGCTTGCCCCACCGGCCGCTCGCAGTATCTGCAGGTCGCCTTGAACTGCGGCTGGTCGTCTTCGTCCGGCCAGAACCGGCGCGGCCCCGCCTGCGCGCCGGGGTCGTAGGCGACCGACTGATGGGGAGCGTCCTTGAGCAGCCTGCCCACCGGATGGCCTTGCGGGCACTCGAGTTTGAGGATGCCGATGCCTTCTTGGTTTCCTGCCATCTCCACCGTCCCTTGTCGAGCGCACCCAGCCGCGGTCTTATGGTGGCCCACTGGGTGCGACCAGGCAAGGGTGACGGGCACCCTCCGACGCTTCCGAAGACTGGGAATATCCCCGATATCAGGCGTTTCAGTGAGATCCCATGTCGACGGTCCAGTAATGCCCCCTGGGGCCGCCGGCGAAGTGCGCCGCACCGGCATCGGTGAGGCCACAGTTCAGGATCAGGTTGCGGTGACCCCAATTGTTCTTGCCGCCGTCATCTTGCATCCAGAACTGCACGGCGGCCGCTTCCGAGGGGAACCCATCGGCGACGATCTCGCCCGTATTGGAGTATCCGGCCTGGGTGATGGGCCCACCCTGGTCCGTGGTCAGGCCACCACTCGCGGTCTTGTGCATGTTCGGGAAATTGTCGACCGTACTGGCGTCCATATTGGCGATGAAGCCGTTATGGGTGGCCGCCGTGTTGTCCAAGGCCCCCGAATCGGCGAAGGGTTTCGGGCAAGGTTTCGTAAGCGCGCCGGAGGTATCCCATTTGGTGCCGTCCTTGTCCGTGGGGTGCGGGAGGTACTTGCCCGGGTTCACCCGGGCGTCGTTGACTGCGGCGAGTAAGGCCGCATCTGGCCCGCCGCTTCCGGGGGCCGCTTTGGCGCCACCGGGATTGAAGCCGGCCTCGGGCTTGAGGCCGCCCGTGTTGCCGACACCGGCGTCGGCGTTCTCCTGCCACGTTTGTTGCCGCCGCCGCGGACTCACGCACACCGCATCGCCGTCGAACGCCTCGCGCCACACCAAACCAGAAGTGCAGGTCTTGGGCCCATAGGCGCCGCCACCGGGCACATAGCCCACACCCTTTGCCGCAGCATTGTTTTCGTCCTGAACGGTCTGGGCGATGGCCGAAGGTACGCAAACCATGTCGCCCGGTCGCGCTTTGCGCGGAACCAAATTGGCCATGTCGTTGGGAATGCAACCACCGTTCGCCGACGCGGCCGGTAACCCCGTCACACCGCTCAGCACGGTGGCCGCCGCCACCCACAACGGCAACATAGGCAGCCGCAACCCGGCTAGGAGCGGGTTACGCGCAGCTTGCGGTGTCGTACTCACCGACATGAGGAGCTCCTCTCAATTCACCTGTCGCCTGACGCTATTCGCGGCGAGGTGTTGGATAAATAGGGTGTTTCCCTACGGTTTCGCGTGGAACGGACATCAAAGGCGGTTCGGGGAAGGCGCACGAAGCTAGCCGATGTCGTTGGGGGGCGGCGGGTACGGTGGGCAGTAACCCGCGTGCTGCTGTGCACCGAGAACCGTGCCGCACCGATACCCGTTCCAGTCGAGGTTTTCTCGACGGGTGTCTGGCGTTACGCAAACCGTGTCGCCGTCGAACGCCTCCCGCCAGACCGATCCCTGCTTACAACTCTGTGGCCCGTACGGGCCGTTGGGGTCGCGCCGGTCGGCGGCTGCGGCGTTCTCTTGTGCTGTGCGGGTGCGGTCACCCGGGCGAACACACACAGCGTCGCCGACCCGCGCCTCCCGCCAGACCAGGCCCTGGACACAGGTATTGGGTCCGTAGGGCAGGTTCGGGTCCGCGTGCGACGGAGCTACCCCGAAAGCGATTGCGCCCGCGGCCACCGCCGCCAACAGGTAGCAGGTATGGGCAAGCTTGTGCAGGTCGACTCCGGCACTGCGGGTCAGGCGATGTGAAACTGGCATGAGACGCTCCCCTCTTGTGGCCCTGCCGGAAGTCACCGCAGCTGCTGCATCAAAGCGAATACTGCTGCAGCAGAAAGTTATTGGTCACAGACGAACTTTCCGACCGCGTCCCAGTTGCCGCTGTGGATACCCGCGTTTCCAGGACCGAAGTCTTCATAGCCGCCACGCGCGCTGCCGTCGGGGTGGATCATGCCGGCGTATCGACTGTTCCAGCCGTTGTCCCAGACCACGGCGAAGCCGATGTCACTGCCCCTGATCCCGGGGCCGGCGCTTATCCTCCCCTTGACCTCGGGTCCGCCGTGCCCCTCGAAACTGGCCTGGCCGGTCAACGACGTGTACGCGAAGACTTTGTAGCCGTTGTCTTCGGCGAGGAGGAGTTCTTCACTGACGCCACGCCACTTCTGGCACGTGCCGGTGGCGCTGACCGTGCGGGAGGCGGCGGCCGCGTTGTCGGCGGCCGCCTCGTCGCGCACATCGGGCGTCACGCAGACCGCGTCACCCGAATAGGCATTGCGCCAAACGAAACCGGGCTTGCAGGCGTTGCCACCACCGGGTTGGACGTTTTGTGCCGCGACGGCGTTCTGCTGTGCGGTCTTGTCCCTGACCTCGGGGGTGACACACACTGCATCGCCTGGGCGAGCGGCGCGCCAGACGAACCCCGGCTTGCAGGCCGGAGCCGGCGGGTCGGCCGTCGCAGCCGGTGCTTCGACGATCAGAGTCGCGCCGCAAAGGACGATCGTGCAGAGCGCTGTCCACGGCATGGGTTTGGTCAACATGGCCGTCCTTTCGGCTACGCATGGGATCGACAGCGTGCGACTCCCACGCTAGGCGCGGCCAAGCGGCGGGTGATATCAGTGGTTTCCCTATACTTTGGCGTCGCCCTGCGACGCTGCCCCGCGCAAGCAAGGGTGCCCCGGCAGGACCAGCCCTACATAGGTTGGACGGACTGTGTGCTCACCTGCATGCCGTGGCCGGTGCGGTCATTGGTGAAGGTGACGGTGTCGACGGTCGCCGTGACGGTCCAGCCTTGAGCCTCGTATGTCCCGGGTCCCAGCTCAACCTTGCCGGCAAGCGCCCCAAGGTCGGCGTCCACGAATTGGAATTTGCCGTCGGCACTGACGCTTACGGTATGAAACGGCTGACCACTGGCGCGAGGGGGCCAGCGGTCAGCTGAGGTTTGGCAGGCGACCAGTTCGGCGCTGATGGAACAACCGATAGCGTTCGAGGCCGTGGTCACGCGCACGTAGCCCTGCTCGTTGGCGGTCAAGGTACTGGGAGGTGTTGGCGGCGGCGAGGTCGAGGCCAGCTGATACGACTCCGAGGCGGTACTCGCCACGGTGGTCGCCGCTGCCAGGGCCAGTGCGAATACGGCAAGCAGCGGCACGATCACGCATCGGACGTCCCGGGCGCTGACTCGGTTCCGCATCCGACCCCTGTCGCTCGGAGGTTCGAGGTAGCGACCGATGGTAGCGCTAATTGGTCCGCGCCACATCAGGGAAAACCCCTACATTGCCGACGGCTTTCGGCGAGCGGCCGCGGAACGCGGGGCCCTGCGGCGCCAGTCCGGAATTGGGTAGGGAAACTCCGTATTCCATCCCCATCGCTGGCGGCGTTAGCTTCCCAATGACGACCAGAAGGGCATACGTCGATGGGAGTTGTTCTCATGTCTTGTCATGCGCCAGCAGGGGGCACTTCCCTGGCACAGCCCGGCCGCGAGGCAACGCGGGCAGCACGCAACCTGGGCGTGCGATTGATACCCGTGCTCTATGCGGTCGCTGTTACCGCCCTGGGCCCGGTGGCCGCGCCCACCGCTTCGGCGAACGGCGGCTGCATTCCCGGAGACGCACCCGGGCTGGTCCCGCGTCAGGCCCGGCCCGGTGACAACGTCTGCGTCTCGCCCGCAATAGCCGCTGAGGTCCAGACCGAGAATGCCGCCGCAGCCGACGGCAAGGGCTACGCCGGCGGGGGCGCATACGGCCCCAAGACGTGCGTTTCAGGGTTGGTGTGGCGCGAGGCATACGACGGCGACGCGGTGTGCGTCACCCCGCAACGGCGCACCGAAACGTGGCAGGAGAACGCGAACGCCGGGGTCGGCGCCACCGGCGGATTGAAGCCGCAGACCAATTCCCCTGCGGCGGGCGCGCATACGGTCACCTACCAGGTCCTTGGCGCGGGCGATGTCTTCTCCGCCATTCCCGACCCCGGCACCCCGGTATACCCCGCGAGCACCACCACGTGGGTACCGACGCCGTGGTCGCAGACCGTGCAGGTCACGGGAAGCAAGTTCCTGGCCTTGAATTACACCGATCACCACGGTACGCATGACTGCTCGATCCTGTTAGACGGCCAACCCGTCCACCTCACCGAGCACACGCCGGGACGCTGCGCCTACCAGATGCCCTGATCTCTGTGCGGCCGCGACGCGCCTGGGCAAAGCGGTAGCCGAATCCGTTGTCAGTCATCACGTTCCAGTTGGTCGAGGCGACGGCCGAGTTCTGCGCGCGACCGGATGCCGAGCTTGCGGTATATCCGTGAGAGGTGAACCTCGACGGTCTTGGGACTGATGAACAGCGCGGAGGCGATGTCATGATTGGTCCTGCCGGCTGCTGCCAAGTCGGCGATACGCCGCTCGGCCGACGTCAGCACTTTCGAGTCGGCTGGGCCGAAATTGATGCGCTCGAGGGATGTTCGGGCACGGCGCTCCCACAGCGGCGTGCCCAGGTCCTCGAATGTGGCCGCCGCCGCGCGCATCGCCGCGGCCGCATTCTCGCGGCTGCGCTGCCTGCGCAGGATGTCACCGAGCAACAACTGCGTGCGGCCACGCTCGAAGGGCATCGGCAGGCGCTCATGCGCGGCCATCGCCCGTTGCGCGGCCGTCAGCGCCGCAGTCAGATCGCGGTCCCCGGCCAGAAGCATCGCCCGGCACCGCGCACCGACCGCCAGCATCCACGGCCGATCCAACCGACGTCCGTTGTCCTCCAACACATCAATCAGGTTCTTCGCCTCAGTGAACCTGTCGAGACGAATCAAGGCTTCAGCGGCGTCAGGCAGAAAAGGGGTGATGAAGATCTCCGTGGCACGCGGGCTCTGCTCGAAGCCACGCAGCAGCGGTGACAGGACCCGAAGTGCCGATTCGTAGTTCCCCAGCGATACTTCGAGAAAGCCCAGTGTGCTCGTGGGCCAGACGGTGACCAGCGCCGGCGAGTCGCAGCGTTCAGCAGCCGTCAGTGCGGCACTGGCGTCGCGACGCGCGACGGCCTCATCGCCGGCGTAGGCGGCCACCATCGCCTGAATCATCAGCGCCACGGCCAACGGCAGGTCAGCATCGAGCTGGCGGGCACGCTGCAGCGCATCCTCACCGATGAGCGATGCCTCTGCGAAGTCACCACGCCATATTTCGTTGAGCGCGCCATGGAAGGCACCGACCATCATTTCGCTTTCGGCGCCGCGCTCGATGTAGCGTTGCCGAATCGCCCTGAGTGCTTGCCGCGCTTCGTCGAGCCGTCCCGTCCCGTTGAGCAAGGCGGCGTGCTGGAGAGTGGGCCACAGCATGGCCGACGGCGTGTCGTCGCCATCGCCCAGCAGCAACGCGGTCCGCAGCCCCTCCTCGTCGAAACCCTCACCGACCAGGAACCGCACCAGCACTCGCATGCTCGACGCCTGGCTCAGCAGCTGACGGTCGTCGAGCCGGGTTGCGGTGGTGACCGCTTCGTCAGCCGCGTCGACGGCGCCTTCGAACTCGTGAATGTTGATCCGCGCGAACGCCAACAACGCGAGTATGTAAGCCAGCAACTCATCGTCGCCGGTGGCGGAGTCCGCTGCTCGTTGGAGCTGCCTCGCGCCTTCCCGGGAACTGCCGTCGAGCAGAGCCCACAGCCCCAGCAAGCTGAGCGCTTCAGCGTGTACCTTCGCCGGCGCGGGCGTCCTGATGACCTCCTCGAGGAGATCGCGTGCGCGTACGGCATCGCCAGCGCTGAAATAGAATGTTGCACAGCGAATCTGGCGTTCGGGGCTGCCGACGCCGAGCTCATTGGCCAACTCGGTGAACTCCGCCGCAGCCGCCGGCGCCCCGCGCCTGTTGGCCAATTCGGCGGCAGCATCCAGCGCCTCCAGCGTCTTCGCGTCGCCGTGCGTGGCGGCCAGCGCCAGGTGACGAGCCCGCAATTCAGGGTGATCGACGATCGACGCCAATCGCCGGTGCATTGCACGCCGTTGCGTGGGTGCGGCCATCGTGTATACGGCGGCGGTCAGCAGCGGGTGGGTGAAGCGCAGCCGGTGCCGGTCGATGGTGACGATGCCCCTCTCTTCCGCGACCAGCAGTCGCCGTACGCACTCATCCACGCCCTGGGCGGCAGCCTGTGCCACGGCCTCTACCGTCGGCTCGGCCAGGCACGCAGCGGCAAGCAGTATTTGGCGAGTGTCCTCATCGAGCACATCGATCTTGGAAGCCACCAGCCCGGCCAAGGTGGTTGGCAGCGTCATCTCGATGCCCGCTTCACCCTCAGGGATCGTGCGCGCTAATTCGATGGCGTAGAACGGATTACCGCCGGAAGCTTCGTGGATCCGCAGCATGGTATGCCGCGAAACCGAGCGTCCCAGCCGGGCAGTGATGATCTGACGCAATGCCCCGAGGGCCAACGGCTTGAGGGCAATTCGTCTTATGGCATCCGGCCTTTCGAGCTGCAGCCAAGACACATCGTCACCACCGCCCGTACGCACGGTCGCCAGCAGGCCGACCGGACCCGAAAAGCGTCGCGCTGCGAACGCCACCACGCGAGCGCTGGAGGGATCCAGCCACTGCAGGTCGTCGACGGCCAAGAGCACCGGCGTGGTTTCTGCCAGTATGTCGATCGCCGACAGGAATGCCGCCGCTACCGCACGCTGATCGGTTGCCCGGCCGTCATCGCTGACCTGCAACATGATTTGGTCGACCGCCAGGCGTTGCGGCCCGGGCAGCGCTTCGATGACCTCGCGATCGACCGAGGAAAACAGGTCGGCCAACGAGACGTAGGCCGTCACCGATTCAGTGATCGCCGCACGCGCTGTGAGCACTCGCATGCCCACCGCCCGGGCCTGCTCGGTCGCGGCCAGCCACAGGGTGGTTTTGCCGATTCCGGCCTCACCCTCCACCAGCAAGCAGGCGGGCATAGCGCGGCAGGTGTCCAGGAATTCGGAGACGGCTTCGGCCTCCGCGGCACGACTCCCGGATACGACTGGCCCGGCCATGAGCGTCAGCGTGACGAGCCGTCAGCAACCGAACGGACGCCGGCCCCGGGCACGCCTGAACGAGAAAACTCGTGTGGTTGCCGGAGCCGCATCTGGATGCGCATTCTCGCTCCGGCTCACGACCCGGCGCAGATTCGCATGTTCGAAACTTATCGGCACCGACAGGTACCTGCAACTACAGGCCCCCGCGGGACGATCGCCCGTTAACCGAGGCCGGCGTCGATGAGCAGCCGCGACAATCCCTGTTCGGTGCACAGGGCGCGCACCGCCGCGATGTCGTCGCGCGCGTCGGCGGCACGCCCAGCCGCGGTGAGGGTTTCGATGAGCAGCAGGCGGGCCTGCAGGGCGGCCAACGGCCGGGCGGCCGGGTCCATTCCGGCCACCAGGGCGCCGGCGCGCCGGCATGCCTCGTCCCGGTCTTCGCTGGCATGGCTGCGCGAGAGCAGCCGGATGCCCGAGGCCGCGTCGAGCTCGGCGGTGAGGATGGCGATGCCGTCGCCGCCGCGGGGAATGTCGCCGCCGGCCCGCAGCCGGTCCGCCTCGGCGGGGTCGATGGGCAGCCCCAGCCTGACCCGCTCGAGGGTGATGGCGGCGGCCAGGCGTGGCAGCCGCAGCTTGTCGGCCACCGCCATGCCCGCGTCGAGGCGGTCCACCGCGGCTTCGCGATCGCCCTGCGCGGCTTTGATTTTCGCGCCGACGACGTAGCGTGCCACCAGGTAGTCGACCCCGCCCCCTTCGGGGCCCAGGTGATAGCTCTCCTCGAGCAGTTCGGCGGCCTCGTCCAATTCGCCCGTTTCGTAGAGCATTTCGCCGAGCACCGCACCGGCGATCCGCGCCGCGTACGAGTGCGCCCCCGCCGCGGTGCCGGTCTCGAACGACTGCCGGAACCTGCGCAACGCCAGCGGGATGTCGAGCTGCTGGCGCGCGGCGATGCCCGCCCAGCTGCGGGCGTAGACGGCGCCCACCGCGCCGACCTGCTCGTTGAACGGCTCCGCCCACTCCAGGAGCCGTTGCGCGGCGGAAAGGTCGAAGCGGTGGATCGCCGCGAACGCCAGCGCGATGGCGGCCGCCTGCGGGAGCACCGGACGCAGTTCGTGCGCCCTCGACATCACCTCGGCCAGCATGTCCTCGAGGCCTTCGATCCGGTCGGCATAGATCTCGGCCACCGCCCGCACCACCCTGGCTTCCAGGGTCAGCTCCGCGCACCGCGCCTCCGGCAGGTCGGACGTGGTGATGGCTGCGGCGAAGCGGTCGAGCGCGATCTCGGTGGCCTGGGTGCGGTGCAGCAGGATGTTCGACCACGCCATCGAGAGTTGCAGCAGCGGTCGTGTGGTCACGAGCTGCGGGGGCAGCTTCTCGACCAGGCCGAGGAAGGTGGTCATGCGTGACTGGTTGATCAGGGACCTGGTCTCGATGTCCTCCACCAGGTCCACCGCCCGGGCGGTCTCCCCCGCCGCCAGGGCGTGGTCGACGGCCTCGCTGATGTGGCCGTGCTCGGCGAACCACGCCGACGCGGCGCGGTGCAGGTCGTGGAGGCGGCCGGGATCGTCGCGTTCGAGGCGGCGCCGGAGGAATCCGGCGAACATCTGGTGGTAGCGAAACCACTGCGGGTCATGGTCGATGTGGCGCAGGAACAAGCCGCGGCGCTCGACCTCTTCCAGCGTGGCGTGTCCGCCGTCGACGCCGGCCAACACCGATGCCAGCTCACCGCAGATGCGTTCGGTGATCGCGGTCGCCATCATGAAGTCCACCAGTTGCGGGTCGAGGATGTCGAGGACGTTCTCGGCCAGGAATTCGCCGACCTCCTCGCTTTCGCCCGACATCCGGCTCACCAAGGCGCCCGGATCGCCGCCGCCGCGCAGCGACAGCTTGGCCATCTGCAGGCCGGCGACCCACCCGTCCGTCGAAGCGGTCAGGGCCGTCACGTCGCTGCCCGCCAACTGCAGCCCGATGGTCTCGTTGAGCAGCGACCGCGCCTCCTCGGCATCGAATCGCAGTTTCTCGCAATCGATTTCGACCAGCTCATCGCGAACTCGTAACTTGCTCAACGGCAATCCGGCGCGCGACCAGCTGGTCACAATGATCTGCAGGTGATCGCAACCGTGGTCGATCAAAAATCGCAGAGCGTCGATGGTTTGGGCGTCCGAGACCCGCTGCCAGTCGTCGATGACCAGCGTGACGGGTTCGCCGGCCTCGTCGATCGCGTCGATCAGCGAGGTCAACACGTAGCGGGTCGCCTCGTCGCCGCGCTGCTCGATGATCTGCTCCAGCGGTTCGGCGAGCGCGGGACGTACCCGCCGGATGGCTGCAAGCAGGTGGGCGAGGAACCAGACCACGTTGTTGTCGTCGTCGTCGACCGTCAGCCACGCCACCGTCACGCCCGAAGCGGCCAGTTCCGCGCGCCACTGGGCGACCAGGGTGGTTTTGCCGTAACCCGACGGCGCGTACAGCAGGATCAGCCGCCGCCGCCCGGCCGCGCGCAGCAGCGCCATCAACCGGTCGCGCGGGACCAGCGACTGAATCGACGCGGGGGGACGGTATTTCGTCGACGGCGCCGGGGGCGTCGTGGTGGCCTCGCGCCGATGATCCGACGATCCGGCCGGCGGCGAGCCCGTGCGCTTGAGCTCGACCGGCACCACCATGTCGTCGACCGGGAGGTGGTGGCGGCGCTGTACCTCGCGCAGCTGTTCACCGTATTCCAGGGCCGACGCCGGCCGGCGTGACGGATCGCGGGTCATGGCGGTTTCGATGACGGCGATGACGTCCTCGGGCACCCGCTGTCTGGCCAGCATCTCGGGGATGGGCCGGCCCATGGGCGGGTGGCCGGTCAGCGCGCAGAACAGCGTCGCGCCCAGCGAGTAGACGTCGGATCCGGTTGTGGGAGTCGCGCCTTCGAGGAGTTCGGGGGCGATGAACGCCGGTGAACCGATGACCACGCCCGAGCGGGTCTCGAACCCGCCGGCGATGCGGGCCAGCCCGAAGTCGGTCAGCTGCGGTTCCCCGTAGTCGGTCAGCAGCACGTTGCCCGGCTTCACGTCGCGGTGCAGGATGCCGGCCCGGTGCGCGGCCTCCAGCGCGCCGGCGAGCTTGACGCCGATGCTGAGCGCCTGGCGCCAGTCTAGGGGCCCGTGCCCGCTGACCTGCCCCCACAGCGACCCCGTGCCGTGGTAGGGCATCACGATGAACGGCCGGCCGCCGCGGGTGGTACCGACCTGCAGGACGGTGACGATGTGCGGGTGCCCTGAGAGCCGGCCCATCGCGCGCTGCTCGCGCAGGAACCGGTCCAGGTTTTCGGGGTCGAGGTCGTTGGTCAGGACCTTGACGGCCACCATGCGGTCCAGCTCAGGCTGCGCGCAACGGTAGACGACCCCGAATCCGCCGCGCCCGATCTGCTCGACGCCCGCGAAGTCGAGTTCCGCGGCGACCCCGGCGATCAGATCCTGCTGGATCGCCTCTGCATCCACGTCGGCCATCGACGGTCACTGTCCTCGCGCGTAAAGAGGGTGGCCAACCCACCGGTCGTGTCACCCTATCGCGGAATGACCTGGGGCAATGGCAGTAATTTTTCGGGGGTCGTAGGCCGGGCCGATGATGAAGAGCGCCGCCGACAGGCCGGTTTGCGCAAAGCCGTATCCCGTGAACAAGGCGTAGCAGCAGTCACGAGGCGCTTAGAGCTTGGCACTGATCGGAGTGATCGGAGTCGAGCTTCATACCAGGTTCCCTTGATCCGGTGTTCCGACATGAAACCGGACACGGTGCTTGCACCCCGATGCTGGGCATCGGAATACCTGCTCTCCGGGAATCCCAACGTTGCTCATCTACGGACAAACAGCAGGCGAGAACGTTCCTTGAGGGGTCAGACTCACACTCTGACATAGCGCGCAGCAACATGGCTGGCCCGGCGTTTCGAAATGGGAATTGAGAGCTTCCTGGCGGCGAGCTAGGGACTTTCGACACTAGGTGCATCGGGCCGTTTACGCGTTGGCTTTGCATAAGCATCGCGGCCGGTCTGCGTCGCAGCCGCCCACGGTCCTGAGGAGATCAGGGATGAACATCACGGACAGTTTCGCCGTAGCCGCCACCTTCGCCGCTATCACGGTGGCGGTTGGGTGTGCCGGCGGGAAGGGCGGCGGCCACAGCGCAACGCCGGCGGCACCAACGGGGACAACCACGGTGACAACCACAGCGCCACCGCCACCTCCGCCTCCACCCACGATGGCGCCCACCAGCATCGACTCCCTGATCCTGGCGCCGGCCACCGTCGGCGATATCGTCGGGACGAAATTCGACTATGTCGCCAAGCCTCCGCCGGGCTTTCTCTCCCCTCCGAAACCCGTTGCCGTCGTCGAGGGTAACCCCGAGTGCGGGGCGCTATACGGGCCGAACACCGACTCGTTTGGCGATTACACCGCATACCGGGCCAATTCTTATGAGCACGACATGACGCACCCTCCCCTGGTCAATCAGGACGTTGCGATGGTCGCCGACGCGAAAACAGCGACGCAGTTGCTGGACACCGCTTTCGCCAAGCCATTGAATTCCTGCGACAATGCTGTCACCAAGAATTCTTTCAATATGTACACTAAATGGCAAAAAATCGACGTCACCGCTACGGATGTGCGTTGGACGGCAACAGGATTGAAGAACGGTCAGGTCGTCGGTTCGGTCTGCGCCAAAGAGGCCCGGGCAAAGAACAATGTGGTCATCTATGCGCAGGTTTGCGAAGAGGGCAATGGCGCTCCGACGGCCCTAGCGACAATAGTGGACAAGATATCGGAGAAGATACCCGGGTAGGCCCGGCAGAGAAAATATTCCGTAGGAGAGAGCCGCTGCCCTGCGACATTGGTCGCAGCGGATGTGCATGATCTAGCGGGCTCGGTCGACGGTCAATCCGGTATCGAACCATGCCGCGACGACCCGCAATCGGGGACGCCAATTGGCGGATCTATCAAGAGAAGGACCGTGCCGCCCGTCCCCGCGTCCACTCGCCCGCTTCAGGCAAGCCGCAGGAGTCGTGCCCACCAATTTCCTGACCTTTTCCCCGACCGCGCAAAGCACTTACTCGACAAACACGACGAACTGCTCCAAGCAACCGCCGACCACGACGTCCCAGCGCGCCCGTTCCAGTGCCGAACGTCACGCGCTGCAAGCCGATCGGACCGTGCTCGTGCAATTCAGAAGGGTGGTCCCGGCTGGGATCGAACCAGCGACCTTCCGCGTCGACCGGAGCAAGCATCTGAACAGACCTATGCGGGAACGGGAAGGATTACCCGGGACTTCCCGTGGTGGATGGTGTGGCGGCACGCTCGTAGCTCGGTACCCGTGCCAGGTGGCGCGTCGGTGCCTTCGTTCCGCATGTACTGGGGAAACGACCCGCCCGATACCTGTAGCCGTAGCCGGTGGCCGGCCGCGAGCCGGTGTGCACAGGGGTGCAGACGTAGCCGCAGCAGCTGGTCCCCCGCGGCGGGATCGAGCCGTAGGAAGGTCTCAGAGAAATTGCGGGAACAGCCTTTCGTGTCGACATCGCAGAGCCGGACGAACACGTCGGCGTGCGGATTGCTCGTGCTGTGGTCGAGCTCCACGATGGGGGTGCCGATGATCTCCAGCATCGCGGGTAGCGCGGGGCTGGTGAAGGTCAGCACGTCTGAGCGTGATTCGAGGTCGCGGTTGTCGCGCACTCCGGCGTTGTTGTCGATCAAGGGCCCGGAAACCGTGGGTGTGGGATGCGCGGGGTCGTAGGTGAACGAGGTGGTGCCGGACTGCGCCTGCCGAGTGGTGAGGTGTCCGGTCGGCTGTAGATAGTGGATCTGTTCGGTGCCTGGCGGTGGCCAGTGAGGGTGTTCGCGCCATTCGTCGGTGCCGGTGACGGCGATCCGGACGGGCTGGTGCGCGCGGATGACGGGTTGACCCGCGAGGTGCTCGGCCATCCAGTCAAGGTTGTCACCGGCGAGCTGTCCGTTCGCGGCGCTGACCACCTCCTGGTGTATCCATGGCCCGACGGTGAGTGTGACGTCGAGTCCCCGTTCGTGCAGCACGTCGTACTGGCGCATGGTTTGGGTGAGCAGCAGGTCCTGCCAGCCGCCGACGAGCCGGATCGGCACCGACACCTTTTCCAGCGCGGCGCTGGCGTTGTAAGGCTCCCAAAACGGGTCGCTGAGGTCTGAAGTACACAGCCACTTGCGGAACCACGGCGCCCGGTGTCCGAGTGCAATGTCCGCGGCATCTGCCAGAGGGAGCGCCGCGACGGTGCGGGCGTTGAGCTTCGCTGCCCGAGCGAAGATCCACATGGTACCGAGCAAGCCGAACCGTTCCTGGTTCACAATCACCCTCGACCACGTGAGTAAGTCGTGGAGACGGAAAGCGCCTGCGCCCAAGCCGAATTCGGTGGCATCGTGCGGGCCGGCGATGATCACCGCCGCGCGCAGTTCTGGTGGCGGATCGACCAGCAGAGCCCACTGCGTCCATCCGACACCGGATGCGCCGTAGGTGGCTAGTCGCCCGTCGAACCACGGCTGCTTGCGCAACCAGGCCATAGTGTCTTGGCCGTCGTCCATGTCGGCGGCCATCGGCGTGAACTGACCGCCGGAGCCGAACGAGCCGCGGCAGCTCTGCGTCACCACGTGGTAACCCTGTCCGGCAAATAGGCGCGCATCCATATTGATGGGCAGGCCCCGCCCGTACGGCGTGCGTATCAGGATCGTTCCCCGCCCCTGGGTGTCAGCAGGCACGTAGTGGTCGGCCAGCAGCGTGATCCCATCCCTCATGGGTACGGCGAGGTCACGTTCAATCCGGAAGCGATGTGTTGCCTTCGGCAACCTCCAGCGCCATGCAACCGCCCGGTCCAAGACCCTGGCGGTGAAGCCGGGCCGCTCACCCACGATCATCTCAACACCTCGATGCCGAAACACGTTGTGCTTGTACTTAGTTCATAACTCACGGATGGTCGTACATGTCATACAGTGACGACAAGTTTTCTCGCGGAGACGCCCTTTCGAAGGCGTTCGAGAGCGTCGGGAATCTTGTCGAGCCCGTCGCCGACGACCATGGCGTTGGGTGCCGCTCGGTACGTGCCGTTGGAAAGTGCTTTGGGTAGGAAGTCCACGTATATCGCGGGGCCGACTTCGTTGTCCTTGAGGCTTCCGCCCCAGATGGAATTCACACGGACCCCTTTACGGCGCCTGAACGACGACTCGACTCGGGTGAACAGCGCCGGCTGGGCGGACGAGATACGAAGGCTGCCTTCTACTTTCGATGCGACGGCCAGCGTCGGCGCCAGGGAGCCTCGACCAATCGCGAGTGTGCCGGCAAGCGGACTGTCGCCCATCGCTTCGATGAGTTCGTTGGCCGCGGTGCGGCTGTGGTAGTCGACGGTTTCGGTGGCACCCAGTGAGCGGAGGTAGTCGAAGTTGCGCGGCGAAGAGGTGGCGATGACGCGATACCCGGCATGGCGCGCGAGCTGGATCGCATTGCTGCCGACGCTGGTCGATCCTCCCCACACCAGGACCGTTTCTCCGCGATCTTGGGAATCGTTGGTGGGCAACGCTAGTGCGAGCTGATCTTGCTGGAACATGCCCGACGCCGCCGTCGACACTGCCATCGGTAGCACAGCCGCCTGCGCGAAGGGCAGACCAATTGGCAGTGGGGCGACCATGTGCTGCATGAGCACCACATACAGTTGGAAAGCGCCTTCTGCCGCCCGATTACGGTTGCGCTCGATTCCTGCCGCATGGCCGACGACACGATCACCCGGGCGCAGACGGGTCACGTCGGATCCAACTTCCACCACCTCGCCGGCAACATCGGAGCCCACCACAGCGGGAAACGTCAGCCACCGAAGTATCAGCCGGTAGGCGAAACCGGGGATTCCGTCGACAGGATTCACCGCGATCGCACGTGCCCGCACGACAACCTCGTCGGCCGCCGGTCTGGCATACGGGGCAGGCCCGACCTCGAACCGAGCCCCGCGCTTCGTAAGCCAAAGAGCCATGTTCTTGGGGGGCATCTGCAGGTTCTCCTTGGTGTCATCGATCGCCGGCAGCGCACGGGCGCCACCGATCCGCCGTGATGTCATAGCCTGTCATCAGGCTAGCACCGATGACAGATGCTGTCATCACCGGTTGTCCCGCTCGGCCAGGCGGCGCCGATCAGCGGGGCGCGGCTAAGGCTTTGACTTCGTCTAGCGACTCGTTGATGAGGTGTGCCAGGTCGCGGCTATTGACGTCGTCGACCCAACGCTCAAACG
Organism: Mycobacterium sp. E3247; assembly: GCF_001667785.1. NCBI lineage: Bacteria > Bacillati > Actinomycetota > Actinomycetes > Mycobacteriales > Mycobacteriaceae > Mycobacterium > Mycobacterium sp. E3247. Next base: position 37,936 of record NZ_LZJG01000518.1, read on the forward strand.
CCACTTTGAAAACCGCAACTCCTATTTCTGCGGTCAGGCTTGCAGCCGGTTGTGCCACACCGCGCCCGCATAACGTTTCGGCGATCCCCGCGGCAAGCTTGGCGAGCTTGATCAGCTCCCGTTCCTGAAGCTGTGCGTTGGCGGCAATGACGGTCTGGCGTTGCCGCGCCTGCTCGCGAGGGCGCCCCTCAAAGAGGATCCCGATGGTCTTTAGCCCTGCGGCCATAGCGTCCATCGGCGCCGCCGAGTCGGGGGCGCCGGCAATGGCGCGCACGAACAAATCGTGTAGAACTCCTTCGCCCCAGAACAGCACCTCGCGCTTATCGGCGAAGTACCGGAAGAACGTTCGCTCTGTCAGCCCCGCGCGCTGAGCGATTTCCGCCACCGTCGTCTGGTCGAACCCGCGTTCGCTGTAGAGCTCCAGGGCGGCCTGTTCAAGGCGGCCCCGCGCATTGGGTTCCCATCGACTCACGCCCCGATCCTAGATGATGACAGCCACTGTTATGGCGGTCATCGCCATGTCAGTAACTGACACCGTTCTGTCCGACGTCGATGGGCGATTGACGGGGCGCTTGGCTGCGCGCGTGCTCGCCACCGGCCGCATCGGGAATTATCGCCGCGGCCGCGCTCAGGGCGCAGCGCGGTCATCTCAAGGGTTGGCCATCAATTTAGAGCCGAGGTCGCCGGCCAGCGGTGTCATCCATATGGCGTGGGCCCCCGCCGGGCGCCGACCGGCGTCGAGGTTGGGCCGGTCGAACATCATTGGGCCCATTCGCCGACGTAGTCGCGCTGTGCACACGACGGGCAGTGCATTCGGCGATCAGGAGCCGACAGCCGCGACCGACCCCACACCGTGGAAACCGGACAAAGATGAAGCAACCATGAATGCACGCGCGCTATTTCTACAGTTCAGGCAGGGTGGTCCCGGCTGGGATCGAACCAGCGACCTTCCGCGTGTGAAGCGGACGCTCTCCCACTGAGCCACGGGACCGGCGCCAAGAGGCGAACGACGTCGAAGACTAGCACGAGCCTGGTCTCGACAGTACCGGCCCATATCCCCCTTTCGGGCCCTACGTTAGCCTGGACACGGCTCGTACCGAGAAATTTGTATGTGCCCGCTCACGTGGACTATCGTCGTGCTTCGCACCGGACGACGATCTCGTCCGAGGCGCGCGGATGTAGCGCAGTTGGTAGCGCATCACCTTGCCAAGGTGAGGGTCGCGGGTTCGAATCCCGTCATCCGCTCGAAGGTGCAAGTGGCATCAATCCCAGCGGTGGAGTGGCCGAGTGGTGAGGCAACGGCCTGCAAAGCCGTGCACACGGGTTCGATTCCCGTCTCCACCTCCAGCTTTTTGACCCCGCGCGATTAGCTCAGCGGGAGAGCGCTTCCCTGACACGGAAGAGGTCACTGGTTCAATCCCAGTATCGCGCACCAGAGTTCTTGCAGCTCAGAACATATAGCTAGCTCGGCTCATCAACTTCCATGTAATACGCATGCAATAGCGGCCGTCGGCGCACCAGCTGACGGCGTGGTCGTCACTGCGTGGCGTCGAGATCGCTACGATGACGAACCGTATGTTGCGCGGTCTCTTCGTAGGTATCGACAGATATCGGCCACCGGTCACGCGGCTTTCTTGCGCGCGTGCCGACGCCGTCGCACTAGGGAGCCTATTTGCAGATAACAGCCACAGCGCCGACATCAACTTCCTCCTTGATGACCAGGCCACAGGTGACAACATCATCGGAGCGGTTGAAACCCTTGCGAACGCAGCTGAAGACGACCTCGTGGTTATCTCGTTCTCCGGCCATGGCACGGACGATCACCGGTTAGTTCCAATTGATGTAGATGTCAACGACCTTGCTGCGACTTGCGTGGCCTTAGATCGCCTCGCGGCCCTACTTGATGCGATCCCTAGTCGACAGCTGATCGTGGTACTTGACTGCTGCTTCTCAGGTGGCTTTGGAGGCGCACGCGTTTTCGCGCCAACTGCTACCCGAGCAACAGTGGAGGATCGACGTAGTGTCGAGCGCCTGGTGCGCGGTGATGGCCGAGTGGTTCTCACAGCCTCCGGGAACGCAGAACCCGCCCTTGAATCGGCCGCGTTCGGCCACGGTCTGTTCTCGTACCATTTGATCGACGCGCTTCAAGGATTCGGCGATTATGCCGCCAAAGACGTGATCCCTCTGCTGGCACTGCTCGATTACATAACCGCGCGCGTGATTGATTCTGCCCGAGCGATCGGCAACGTTCAGACACCGACGGTATACGGCTCGATCGAGGGTGCACCTGCCCTTCCTCGGCTCATTCCAGGAGCCACGTACGCTGCGGCATTCCCGCATCGCGTACGCCTACCAGCTACTCAAGACTGGAAGTCGTTAGAGTCCTTCGGGTTCAGTCGATCGGTCATCGACCGTTGGGCATCTCTGATGCCAGGACTGAATGATCTGCAGCTAGAGGCCATAAATGATTACGGCGCCCTTGATGGCAAATCATTGATCGTCGTCGCTCCTACGTCCTCTGGTAAGACGATGGTCGGCGAGCTTGCCGCTGTGCGCGAGGCAGAGACCGGGTCACGAGCGGTGATGTTGCTTCCCATGCGCGCGCTCGTCAACGACAAGTACCAATACTTCACGGGGTTATACGGCGACCACCTGACAGTGGTGCGAGCGACGGGCGAACACGCAGATCAGGCGGGATCTATCTACACGGGCCAGTACGATCTGGCACTTCTGACCTACGAGAAATTTATGACCATGGTGACGGCGTCTCCCTGGATCATGCAAGGGGTTTCACTCGTGGTCGTCGACGAGGCGCAGATAATTTCGGATCCGTCGCGAGGGGCGAGTCTTGAATTTTTGTTGGCTTTGCTGAGATCTGGCCACGGTCGAGGTAAGGCCCCACAAATAGTCGCGCTCTCTGCCGTTATCGGCGACACCAATGGTCTTGAACGTTGGTTGGACGCTGGCCTGCTCATTTCTACGAGACGGCCAGTTCCGTTGCGAGAAAGCATCATCGACGCATCAGGGCGAGCGCGGCATCGCCATCCGGACGGAACTGATTCGGTGGAGAGATTCATTCAGCCGGCATGGGGAGTTGGTGGCCGGGGAAGCAAGGAGATCATCATCCCCCTCGTGGACCGTCTCGTTCGCGAAGGCAAGAAAGTTATCGTCTTTCGCGCCTACAAGAACGACACTGTGGGGACAGCGCTATACCTCTCGCAGCACTTAGGACTCCCAGCTGCTTCATCGGTGTTGCCAGCCCTCCCCAATGGGGACCCGTCTTCAGCATCTAGCTCATTGCGCGAGTCGTTGAACGGTGGCGTCGGCTTCCACAATTCGGACCTAGATGTGGCGGAAAGGTTCGCGCTCGAAACACGCTTCCGTGAAAAAGGCTCCGACCTACGAGTCATCGTCGCAACGACAACTCTCGCGATGGGAATCAACACTCCAGCTGAGGCGGTAGTGATTGCGGGGCTGACGCACCCCGGACCAATGCCGTACTCGGTCTCTGAGTACAAGAATATGGTTGGTCGTGCAGGAAGGATCGGCTACGCCGACTGTGGCGAGTCCTATGTCGTGGCGACTGGCGATCCAGCTCCTTCGCAGGCTTGGCAACATTATGTTCTTGGCCATCCAGAGCCAGTCGTCTCACATCTCTTAAGTGCAAGCACCGATCCGCAGACCCTCATACTTAGAAGCCTGGTAGCTCTTGGCGGCACTGCTCCACTTGAGGAACTCCTTGCGCTGCTCGAAAACAGTTTCGCCATTTGGCAACGAGTCGACCGTGGCGGTCAGGGATGGAATCGGCAAGGACTTGAGCGGGACGTTGCATCCCTTACCCGCGCTGGGCTTGTGGACATCGAACCAGATGGCCGAGCCACTGTCACTGAGCTTGGCCGCTACGCGGGCGAATCCGGCATCGAGGTGCGCTCCGTGACCCAGGTGTCCTCTTTACTGAGATATCTGCCTGCGAACGCCACCCTTACAGAGCCTGACCTTGTCGCGCTGGCGCAAGTGACCGTCGAGCTTGATTTCTACTTTCCCGTGGCGCGTAAGTCGCGGCAAGAGCAGTTCCGCTGGCCTCAGACCGCGATGGGGATGGGCGTAAGCGCCTCATTGCCGCAGGGGTTTCACGTCGGGGGTGGCGACCCTTTGAGTCGCTCGAAAAAGGCCGTTGCGGCATTGATGTTCGCAAGCGATTTACCAATGGCGAACATAGAGTCAATCCTGATGCAGCACATGCCGAATCGAGCCGCGGCGGGTCCAGTTCGCGCTGTAGCGGCACGGACTCGCGATGTGATCGATGCGGTGGCAACGATTTGTCGTGTGCGGGGTTACCAAGTACCCGACGAGCGAGCCCTTTCGCATCTGGGCGTGCGATTGGAGATCGGCCTACCGCCGCAAATCGGAAACCTTGCACTGCAAATCGGCACGCGACTCGCGCGAGTTCACTATCTGGCCCTTGTCAGCAAGGGCCTCACTTCCTACGAGAAAATCCAAGACGCGGGCGAAACCTTAAAGGAGTTGGTCGGTGACGACTTAGCTCAAGAGATTCATCTGCTCCTGCAATCTGCCAGTAATACTTGACTCGGGCGCGGTAGGCGTTGGCGGAGTCTCTGCCAGGCCATGACCTGACACCTTCGGTTGACTGGCATATTCAACCCTTGGCCGCCTGAGGTTAGCGCAAACGGTTGATCAGGCCGCCCCCGAGATTGGGGCGCCTGACTCACAGGACCGTGTACAGCTCAACGCCTACCGATACTGATAGCAGACCGATCGCTGCCACCTCAAACCACAGACTCGCACTTACCAGCGTCGCCATCGTGTTGTTGCCCCTACGCAAGCTGCAGAGCATTTGCACCTTCTGGGCAACGTCAGCACGTACCGCGAAATCGGCAGACTGGCCCCAAAACGAATTCTCGGAAGTAATCTGCAGCAGCGACTTTTCCTTGACCGTCAGGAAGTCGAAACCACGGGCCTGGACGAAGATGGCGACAACGGCGGCGATGACAAACGCAACGAGGGCGGCGCACAGGAAACCAAGGGCCCAGTCGTTCTTGAACACCGGGTCCTTGCCGGTGATGAAGACGCTTAGCCCGAAAATTAGCGTCAGCAGTGTCGCGCTTGCGGTCAATAGGGCAGCACCCCGAGCCTCGAACGCCTTCCGGCGGTCGAACTCGACTTGCAGAAGGTCGGCGACCATGCTCCGCCAGACCCCTCCAGCCGGCGACACGCTATCCGCCGGACTCACGCCTATTCGCCTCGGTGCTCAATTTCGAATGTCTGGCGATCTTGACCCCTGCTCCCACGAACGCTGTCGTACTCGAAGGGGTCGATGAACTTCACTGGCGGCGGAGGAGGCGGAGGTGGGGGCTGATCCTGAGCCGGCTGGTCGTTGTCATTCTGATTTTGCGTCATAACGGCCTCCGATGAGCTATTTCTGAGTCCCATGCACCAGACCCAAGCCTGACACAGCTGACCGAGATTTACGGTCAATTCCTTGGCACCCCGGCCAAGCGGTCGGAGCCGCCCAGGAGCTCGGTACCGGACTAGCCCTTCCAGCGCTGCTCCGCCGCAGCCACATTGAGCCGGCCGTAACGCGCATTCCGCTTCGGCGACGGCTCTCCGCCAAACTCCCGCAGTGTGCCGATCCACGGGACACCCTTGCCGCGACCACGGTAACCGTGTCCTTGAACTCTGCCGGCATTGAGATCGTGCTATGAGCAGCGGCTAGCGAAAGGAGCGCGACGATGATATCCGCATTTATTGCTGCGGCGTTGGTCTTGGCGCCGTTATCGCCCGCGCCGGGGGATCAGTGTCCGTTGGGGGCACCTCCTACGACGGACGGGCAGGGCAAGACGATGGTGTGTGTACATCACCATGAGTTGAACCATACGAACATTTGGGAATACCCCGCTGAGTAATTGTTCAGGCGCACCGCCCGCGCGGCGAGCAGCCCTGTAACTGAGTCACGAAATACCGCTTGGATCTGCTTCTGTGGCTCTACACATCCGCTCGAAGTGCTCAGGACGTGCGGACTCGAAGAACTCCATGCACCGCCGGACCTGCATGTGAAATCACTCGAACATCCAGCACGTCAACGCTTTCGCTGCCTCGCCGTGGGAGTAGCGATTGCGGGTGCTTAGAGTTCGGTCGCCAGCGTCTGTTGGCTGGCCGCCCACGACGCCAGGAGCGCTAAATTGTCAGCGGTCGGCGTGCCCGCGGGTGCGGTGTAGACGGTGAGATGCAGCCCGGGCTCGGCGGTCAGCTCCATCGACTCGACGTCCAAGTCGAGTTGGCCCACGACTGGATGGTGCAGACGCTTGCGACCGGACCGGTGCAGCCGCACGTCCTGAGATGCCCACCGTTGCCGGAATAGCTCACTGCGCGTTGATAGTTCGCCGACGAGGGCGATCAGCTCCTCGTCGTGCGGATTGCGGCCGGCTTCCATGCGCAGCTTCGCGGCCGCGTCCCTGACGATTTGGTCGTAGTCGACAAAAAATTCTCGGGCCGCCTCGGGGTGCAGATAGACGAACCGCGCTGTGTTCGCGGGTCGTCGCGGGTCGGCCAGCACCGGTGAATACAGCGCGCGGGCCAGTTGATTCATGGCGAGCACGTCATAACGGCCGTTATGGATACAGGCCGGCGCATCGGAGATGGCGTCGAGCACCTGCTGCAGTGTCGAGCGCACCGCCACGGCCGGCTTGTGCCGACGTGGGCGGCTGGGCGCACCGGATTGGCGTGCGAGGTGGAACAGGTGGTCCCGCTCGGCCTCGTCGAGTTGTAGGGCAGAGGCCAACGCGTCGAGCACGCCGTCGGAGGCGCCACCGAGGCTGCCGCGCTCCATGCGCACGTAGTAGTCGACCGATACCCCCGCCAGAAGCGCTACCTCTTCGCGACGCAGACCCTTGACCCGACGATTGCCGCCGTAGGCGGGCAAGCCCGCCTGCTCGGGTGCGATGCGGGCGCGACGCGAGCTGAGAAACTCCCGGATCTCGGTGCGTGGATCCATGGTGGGCATCCCTTCACCGTAGGCGCGCTGCGCAGGCAAAGGGAGGTACTGCTGGTACCCCGGCGACTGCATTGCCCATCCTCGCGGTGTCCCGGAGGGAGCGTTGGCCGCCGCTGAAGCCTCCCACCGACGCCTAGGGCGTACCCGACGCGGTCGTGGCGATGCCGCCGTCCACCGGGATGATGGCGCCCGTGAGGTAGGACCCGGCCCGGCTGGCGAGAAACACGGCGGTCCCCGCCATGTCGTCGTCGCGGCCGAGCCGGCGCAGAGGGGCCGCCGCCGTGATCGTGTCGCCGATGGCATCGAGCGTGGCCGCCATCATCTGCGACGGGAACACTCCCGGTGCTATCGCGTTGACCGTGACGCGCTGTGGACCCAGCTCTCTGGCGAGCACTCTGGTGAGTTGATGGAGTGCCGCTTTGCTGCTGGCGTACGAGTAGTTGGGCGACTGGGCGACGTGGATGGCGGCGATGCTGCCGATGTTGATGATCCGCGCGGGATCATCGGCGGTGCCCGCTCTGCGAAGTGCGGGCAGCAGCGCTTGCACCAGCCAGAACGGCGACTTGAGGTTGAGGTCGATCAAGGTGTCCCAGGCTTCCTCCGGGAACGTCGCCAGCGGTTCGCGCCACATCGCTCCTGCGTTGTTGACCAGAATGTTCAGGCGTTCCGAGTTCAACGTCACGAGGTTGGCGAGGCGCTGACACTCCTCGTGGCTGGACAGATCGGCCGGGATCGCCTGCACGTCACCGAATTTCGACAGCTGCCGCTGCGCCTCCGCGCACGCGTCTGCACTGCGTGAGCTGATGACGACGCGGGCCCCTGCCTGCAGAAGGCCGCGCGCTATCATCAGCCCGATGCCCCTGGTGCCACCAGTGACCAGTGCGTACTTTCCACTGAGATCGAAAAGTCCTGTGTGCGAGGTGAATTGGTTGTCTGCCATCTTCACCAGCTTGACAGGCGCGCGGAGCCCCCGGGAGACCCTGGCGATACAGGTACTCAGAGAGCCACCCTTGAATCCCTACGGGGCGGTGCTGGCGGCAGCGACATCCGCCAACCCGTCCCAGCCGAGGCTTATCGCGCAGCCAACTGATCGTTGATGTTGGTCCACTGACCTTCGCCCTTGTGGTTGCCCATGTTTCGGCATTGGCCATCGAGGATGATCTGCCCGTAACTGTGGTCGGACGGCATGAAGCTGATGCTGGCGGCCACGCCGTCCTTGTTCAGCGTCGCCCCGTGGTAATGCTGGCCGGGTGGCGCACCGTCGCTCCACCCGTGGGCGATCATCGCCGTTCGGACCTGCTGGAAATAGGCGTCCGGGTCGCCGTGGATGAGGAAGCTGAGCGTGACGGTGCCCTGAAACGGCGGGTCGCCTTGGTCGTTGCAGGAGGCGAAGGAGAACGCCCCGCTGACCCCGTCCAGGTTGGCGGCGGCGACGATTTGTCTGGCCGGCTCGATCACCTGTGCCCTGGTCTGGTCGTCGCTCATGGGGTGGGCGGTGTCTTCATACGGATTGGTAGGTCCGCTTGCTGGTGGTTTCTGTTGCACTGGCGCGCATCCTCCTAACAACACGGCGACGACCAATACGGAAGTGAGCAGGGCTTGGCGCCACGACACGCGTTGTTCCTTAATGGTGGTGTTGAGCATCGAACACATGGTTGTCGGTGATAGATCCTGGCGACCGCTCCCATTCCGGGTCAATGACGGCCGGCGTGTGCGGACCGATGGTGACCGGGGGCAGGCCCGGGATTCGGACTTGGACGCCCCCGAACGAATGGCGGTGTTCGGCTGTCATGCCGTCGGCTTGGAGTTGGTCGCCGTGGCCGGAGACGATGTCGGCCATGCCATAGAGGGCTTCGCTGCCGCGATGGTAGTAGTACGAGTGGTCGTGGGGGTTGATGCCGTCGGAGCCGGGAACCTCGGCGCGGAAGCGCACCGACCCGAACCCGTCGACGGCGGGATCGGTCCCCAGGCTGGGGTTGGTGCCGAAGAAGTTCTCGCCGAACAACTTCTTGCTCGCCCCGTCGAGATGGCCGAGCATGCCGACGGGATCGGTGGATGCGTCTCCCACGAAGACGTGTCCACCGTCGAGATGGAACTGCGCAGCGGATTGTGCCGCGTCGGTGCCCGGGCAACCCAGTAGCACAGCGTCATTGGCGTGCATGCCGTGTAAAGCGAAGGCGTCGGCGACGGTGGTCGAGCCGTAGGAGTGCCCCAGCACCGTGACATGCTGGCCGGCGCCGAGGTGTGTCGCCCACAGACCGTTGACGTCCTGCGCCAGCGCCGCACTGCCCGTGCGGGCCAGTGCGGGTGTCGAGATGCGCTGAACGTCGTCGAAGCCGTTCGGGGCGTCGTAACCCATCCACGCGATGACCGCCGTCGGGTTGTTCGGGTCGGCGGCATTGGACTGTTCAAATAGATTAATCGCGTCGTTGTGGCCGTCGTGCAGCCAGCCGCCCTTGACGCTGCTGCTGGTGCCGGGCACGATCACCGCGGTGTTCTTCGCGGTGTCGGGGTTGCCGATCGCGATCGCCGCCCTGCCCTTGCCGCCGAACGCCGTTGGGTCATAAGCGAACAGGTAGACCGGGTTCGGGTGAAGCGGGTCTCCCGCGTCGTGGTCGAGGCCCTGCTTGGTCTCGTTGGCGTTCTGGTACCGGGTGACGTCGGTGGCCGACAGCCCGAATTTCGCGGGGTCGCGCAGCACGTCATCGACCGAGACGCCGTTGCGGCCGGCGATGCCGCGCACCCGGTCGAGGTCTTGGTGCATCACCGCGAGGTTGGCCTGATTGCGCGCCAGGATGGGGACGCCATTGAGGTTGCCGATCTGGTCGGGGTGCTCGGCGATGAATCGTTGGCGCTGCTGCGCGGTCAGCGAGGTCCACCAGCGGTTCACGTCTTCGGGTTTGGTGCTCGGCGGTGGGATCTGGTTGTCGGCATCGACCGGCTGGAGGATGTTGGGGTCGTAGCCGTCGGTGCGCAGATTGCCCAGGCAGTTCTGCAGCGTGGCCGAGTAGCCATCCCGGATCGACCCCATGTCGTGCAGAGCATCCCGGACATCGTCGGCGGCGTCGGCTTTCGCGTCCTCGATCAGCTTCTCCAGGAAGGCCTGGGACTTCGCGTCGAGGTTGCCGTGCTGCAGATCGTGTTCCGCCGCGTCGATGAGATTGTCGAGCCCCTGCAGCTCGTGTTCCAGCGTGGCGATTCGCTGCGCGCCGGCCTTCTGCGCCTCGGCCAGCGCGGCGGCGATGTTCTCCAGGTCGGCGCCGATCTTGGGCAGCTGCTCCGACTGTGCGCCAAGGGATTTGACCACCCGCTGCACTTCTTGGGAGTCGTTGATGGGGTGGTCGCCGTTCTGGTGGTTCCACGCGGCGTCGAAGCGCTTCCGGGCTTGTTCGAACGCGTGGTCGGCCTCGGCGGTACACCGGCCCGCGCCATGGAAGGCCTCGGCCAGGCTCGAGATCTGAGACGGGCTACCGGCCTGCAAGCTCTGGTTGATCGCCCACGGATCGCCGCCGGCTTTCGCGATCAGGTCGGCGACGCTGAGCCATTTCAGCTGCATTACACCGCCCCCAAAAGCCTCAGTCCTTCAACCGGCTAAAGGTTACCTCCGCAGCACCCGCGGCGACGTCGGTGTTTGTCGTGGCCGTGGACAGATCGGCCGGCTGACGGGAGCCGCCCGCTCAGGGCTTTACGGCCGCTCCTGGATCACGCACTCCACGATCCGATTGGCCAAACGCGGGTCGAATCCCATCCGCGACACCTTCCGGGCTTCAGCGGCGGGCGAGACACCGGAATTGAGGTCCTGCTCGATGACCCCGATGAGCTGCTGATTCTGGGTGTCGTGCTCCCACAGCGGGACCTCCGTAATGCTTCCTACGCAATTTCCGTAGCCGCTCAAGTCGGCCCGCGCCGGTGGGGCCATCAGCATGGCGATAGCGATGCCGACCGCGGCAGCAACGGAGAAGAACCGCACGATCTCAGGTGTACCCAGCTGGAAGACCGAGTAATCAGCAAACGGTTTGGTGTCGTCCGGGGCGAATTCAGACGCGCTCGGCCTTCATGTCCATGTCGATCGTGCCCTGGCACGCGCCGCTCAAGATGTCGGTGTGCATCAGGCCGTCGAGGGACCCGTCGGGTTGAGGCGTGTAGCGCACGGTCGCTCGGGCCGGATTCCACTGGATCGAGGTGTCGGGCATCATGCAGTCCCACTGGAAGTCGTTGGTTTGCGACCAGGATTTTCCATCCCACGTGAACTGGATCGGCTGCGGAACCGTCGGGTTGGTCGGCGGCGGGCCGCTGACGATGGTGGCGACGCACTTGCCATTCGTGCAGCTCGAGCGGAAACCGTAGACCTCGGTGTGCTGGCCCTCGGGGTTGCCGACCGCCATGCTGGTGCCGGCCTTTGGACCCACCATGAACGTGATCGCGTACTGGCCGTTCCACGAAGGACTGTCGGCGACAGCGGTCGGGGGAATCAACATGGCGATCGGCAGCGACGCAGCGCACAATCCGACGAAGCTTTTCACGGGGTCCGACGTCATCGCTTCTCCTCGAGGCCGTACCCCTTCCATAGTCATCTGCCGGTCCGTCACGAGCAAGAGTCTGGCCGGTTGCCTCACCAACCCCACTCGTCGTCGGCGAGGACATCGACGGTGAGAGCGTTGTCGGCCGCGTGTTTGGTCCCGTAGTAAAAGGTCAGCAGGGTGCGGTCGCCCTCGAGGGGTTCAGTCGCGACGACGGTGGCGTGCCCGATCTTCATCCGGATCTTGTCGCCGGGCTTCAACTCGTCAACACGTTTAAGGGGCACGCTCCACCCGTCAGCTGCACTGAAGTGCCAATGCTACCGACGCTCTGGTCATCCATCGGCGTCCCGTCGACCAGCGAACTACTTCGAGGCTTCCTCGTAGCGGGCTGAGGCCACCAAGGCCGCGCCGAGCAGGACCAGCAACGGTACGAACACCAGTGGGTAAGTGGCGACCGCGGCGATCGCGATGATGACGCTCGGCACCATCAACGCCAGCGCGGCCGTCGGATGCCGTTCGCCCAGGGCGACGATCCGGGCCGGCGCCGCGAACGCCGCTTCGGCCTGCGGCTGCCAATCCGGCCGATCACCATACGAGCGGTGGGTTTTCAGGCCGCACCCCACGCAGGTACGCCCATAGGAGTAGCGGGTTTTCAGCCCGCAACCCAGGCAGGTGTGGGTGGTCATCCGATCATGATCTCATCGCGGCGAGCGGCCCTCGCGGCCGACGCGTTCGACGTTCCTCAGGCTGTCAACTTCCGAATCGGGCGCCCCGCTGACGCCCGCCCACCTAGTCTTTGTCTTTGTCGTCTTTGTCTTTGTCGTCTTTGTCTTTGTCTTTGTCGTCGTCCTCGTCGTCGTCCTCGTCGTCCGGATCCTTGGACTTCTCGGAGCGATCGAGCTTGTCCGCGAATTTCGTCAGCAGCTCAGCCAGGTCGCGCGCCTCGTCAGACGCCAACGACTCGTCGAACAACCGCTCGTCGTCCTGCGATACGCGCTCGAGATAAACCGCGTTCTCCTTGATGCTGACGTCCCACCGGCCGCCCTCCTCACGAACCATCCGATGCCGCCTTCCGAGTAGTGACCTGATCGCTGGAATCGGCGCGTCCCGGCGCGCTACCGGCTTGGTTACCCACTTGCGCCGCTCGCACCTCAGCGAGGTCCGCGCCGCCGCTGCGGCCGGGTCACGGCGCGATCGGCCGCTTGAAGAAGCATGCGACGGAAAAGGCGCCCCGGTGGTCGGCGTCGAGCCCGACCATCTCCCATCCCTGGCGGCCCAGTTCGTCGGCCTTCAGTTTCATCTCGTCCATGGCGGTGTCGCCCTCGCAGAAATCCCACGTGTACTCCCATTGCTGCGGGTACCACTTGCCGTCGGACGCCAGCCACCATCCCGGGCCCGGTGAAGGATTGTTCATGGGGTCGTGAGTACCACAGGGCGCGAGGCCAACCTATGGCGCGTAGGCCCACCCGAGAAAGATGTTCTGCGAATCGGAGGGACTCGGTCGTATTTCCCGGATGTGCGGTGGGGTGAAGTAGTTGGCGGTGAGGTATTGGCCGTTGCCCTCGCTGAGCATCACGTGCCCGGTGCCGTGATCGAATCCCGGATTGCTCGTAAAGACGAGCGCCCCCTCCGGAATGTTGTCGGCGTTGGTGTGAATCAACCCTTTGCGGTTGAAATCGTTGAACGCGTCCATCGCCGACGGGTATCTGAACGCGTGGCTGTACGCCTGCTCGACGAACGTCTCGCATTGCACCGTGTTGTCCGGATCCGCGGCCATCTGGCCACGTGCCCACGCCATCGCGCGAGCCGCCTTGTCTTCGCCGGTCGCCGCCGCCGGGGCCGATCCCCCACCGCCGCAGTCGGGGCCGAGGGCGTCGAGGGTGCGCGTGTCGATGTCCACGTCGGCGACGTAGTGACCGTCAGATGTCTTGTACCACAGGCTGTCCCAACCGCCGTCGCTGATCTGGTAGCTGAAGAAGCCCTTGACCGGCTCGCCCGCGGCGTGGCACACCAGGGTCAGGACCTGCCCGGCGTTGTACACGCCGTCCTGGCCCGACTTCAGGTTGGCGGCGTTCATGCGCGGGGTGGTCGGCGCTTTGACGGTGCCGGTGGTCTCGGCACGGGCCGGCGCGGCACTCGGCAGACCCAACGCAAAAACAGCTGCCGTCACCGCCGCCATTGCTGCTTTCATTGCCCGGTCTTTCCGCCACGCCCCTATGAAATTGATCGGGACGCTACACCGGAAACAATGGCCGTGTCTTAGAAATGGCCCTAAGAATTCAGCGTCAGCAGTGGTCGGTCCAGCACCGCTGCAGCGGGCAATAGGTCGAATGCGCCAGCGTCACCATGGAATGGACGTCCCCGAACGTGACGTTTCTCGGGTCCAGGTTGGCGTGGATGTTTTGGGCGATTTGGTCGTACGTCCAGCCCCACCCGAGATCGTCGCAGATGAGGCGCCCCATGCCGATGAGGGCGGCGTCGTGGTCCGGCGGCCAATTGAAGCCCTGAGCGCGCAGTTGAGCCAGGTAGGCGTCGTCGGTGGCATCGGCGGTCGCGACGGCCGTGCTGGCGATGAGGGCGGCACCGGCCATGACGGGGACGGCCAGTCGTGCCAGCCAGCGAGATGAGGGCATTTGATCCGCTCCTTTCTTTCGTGCCGTTGACGACGCGCGCAGGATGCGGCTCCAATGCGGCAGGATTCGAAGAGTAGGAAAACTAGGGAAAATGCAGCTTATGGAAAGTTGAATAATCCGCTTCGCGGCCGACGAATGTTCAATCCGATCGCGGGGACGGTCACGGCCCGGGTGGAGGCGGAGGTGGCGGCGGAGTCCAGCGCTTGCCATCGGTGGTCCATCCGCACGGCAGCCAATTCAACTGTGGGCCATCGAAGGTCAGGCATTTGGGTGTACCGGGTGGGGGCGTCGGCCCCGGCGACGGCGAGTCAGCGTGAGCGACAGCCCCGCTGAGCATTACGGCCCCAACGGCCACGAATATCGCTGCGGGCTTTCTCATCGCTGGCGGACCCACCGACGCGATCGCCGCTAGCCTTCGGCCTGCGCGTTCACCCTGTGAATTCTAGTCGTCCGGCCCTGTTCAAGACCTGGAGAATTCCTGCGAATCGGCGGTGACGCCGGGGCACCTCCGACGACGGGATCGCGCCGGCGGCAGTCGGTTTGCTGCGGGTCAGCGCGGGCTCAGCGTTCGCCCCAGGCAATGACCAAGTAGACCCGCAGTTCTGCAAATTTTTCTGCCCCGCAATGACTTTCGCCGCCGGGGTAGAGTCGCGGGCATGAATTTCATCGAGTGGCTGAGAACCCCGCACTACCTGCGGACCCGTTTGATGATGGAACGGCAGCCGATCAGGAACATCGAGATCGAGACGGTGTTCCTCGAAATCTCCCACCGCGACGCGCTGCTGCGGTTCCCGGTGATGCTCATGTTCCTCCCGAGGCGCGCCCGCCCGTCGCGCGACCGCACCCCGCGCCCCGCTCAGGACAAGTGACCGCGCGTCAGCTTTGCGTGGCTTTGCTGACGTATTGCGGGCAGTAAGACTGCGTCGCCGCACCGATGAAGTAACCCGAATTGTGGTCGCTCAACCCGAGCGCGCCTTGTACGTCGGACAACGTCTGCGCCAGAGTCGCACCGTTGGCCCAGTCCTGGCAAACTCCATGTCCGGCGTTGACGACGGTCTGGTCCGACAGGTTGGTAAAGGTGATTCCCTGCTTCGTGAGCGCCTGCAGGAAAACGTCGTCCGTCGAGTCGGCGTTCGCGATCGGGGTGGCGACGACGGTCATACTTGCCACAACGGCAGCGAGCGGGCCGGTCAGACGTGCCGGGTTCTTCATGATGACTCCTCGGTGGGCCTACATTTGCACTGGACCGAAATACGCACATCGGTCGACGCGCTGACGAGTTGACGCTTCGGTCCGTCGATACTGTTACACACGTGACGCATTGGCGCTTGGCAAACTCGAAAACAATCGCTTAGGTACCGCTGAACCGTCTATTAATTGACGGGAACGCCATTTATACGGGAATGGTTGTACGCGCTCCACGGCGAGCGCATTGAACGACGCAACTGCGGATTGCGCGACGTCGAGCCCGGTAGCCCGCCTGTGCCCGCCCCGCCGGGCCCTTAACCGGGTTGGGCGCCGGCGACCGATGGGGCATGCTTGCCCTATGCACATCGTGAACGGCGTCCGTGACCCGGCGGCAAGCTTTCCCCTCGACACCGTCACCGACGATGCGGCCGAACGTCGACAGGCCAACCGGGCCGTCGCCCTCAGCGCCATCGGACTGGCACTGACCGGGTTCATCGAGTTGGCCATCGCGCTGCTGTCCGGCTCGGTGGCCCTGCTCGGCGACGCATTGCACAATCTGTCGGACGTCTCCACCAGCGCCCTGGTGTTCGTCGGGTTTCGCGCTTCGCGCAAGGTGCCCACCGAGCGCTATCCCTACGGTTACGAACGCGCCGAGGACCTGGCCGGAATCGGTGTGGCCCTGGTGATTTGGGGCAGCGCCGCCGTCGCCGCGTACGAAAGCATCAACAAGCTGCTCCGGCACGGCGGCACCGGATACCTGGGCTGGGGCATCGCCGCGGCGATCGTGGGCATCGCCGGCAACCAATTGGTGGCCCGCTACAAGTTGGTGGTGGGCAGGCGAATTCGCTCGGCGACCATGGTGGCCGACGCGAAGCACTCGTGGCTGGACGCGTTGTCGTCGGCGGGGGCGATGCTCGGGTTGATCGGCGTGGCACTCGGCTGGGGCTGGGCCGACGCCGTCGCCGGGATCGTCGTCACCGGATTCATCTGCCACGTCGGTTGGGAGGTGACCGCCGACATCGCCCACCGACTGCTCGACGGCGTCGACCCCGAGATCGTCACGACCGCCGAGGCCATCGCCGCCTCCGTCCCGGGCGTCACCCACGCGCACGCCCGGGCCCGGTGGACCGGACGGACCCTACGCGTCGAGGTCGAAGGCTTCCTCGAGCCCGACACTCCCCTGGCCGCGGCCGACCAGATCGGTCGCCAGGTCGCCGCCGCGCTGGCACCGCAGATCCCCGACATGCACAACTTCACCTGGACGGCGCGGGCCGCCTGAGTCACGGCCCGGACGTCAGCCCCGGCGGAACCGCTCGCGCAGTTGCGGGTCGTTCTCCCACCACAGTCCCGACGGCGTGACGTTCCCGTCCTCGGCGCCCTCGGCCGTGTCCAGTTCGGCGTCGACCCGCACCGCGTGCGCCTTCTCGTCGCGGGACAGGGCGCGCATCAACAGCAGCACGAACGGCCACCCGACCAGGTCCCCGAGAATCCACAAGACGCCGGCGCCGATGGTTTGATCGAGCCGCTGATCGGGGCCCCAGGTCCGGTGCAGGTCCGCGTAATACGCCGAGCCGATCAATGCGCCCTGCCAGATGACCAGCCCCAGGACGCCGTCGCCGAGAGCCTCGCCGACGGTGATCAGCAGCGAGATCGACTGCGGGTACCTGCGGGGCACCGGGTCTTCCTGCAGCCGGGCGTAGAAATACCCAAAGCCGATGGCCACCAACGCAATTCGAGTCGGCGCGCCAACCCATTCGTTTTCCAGGGCCGCGGTGTACCAGGACGTGAGGTAGAGCAGCCACGGCGTGGCCAGCATCGCCACCGACGTGGTTGCGGGGTGCGCGGCCACCCGGGCCAGGCGCGTCGCCAGCAGCCGATCGACCAGGTCGCGGCCACCCGGCCTCAGCGCGGTCCGCAAGACCGTGACCGGCTTGCCCTGGGCGATCAACAGCGGCACGACGTAGAGCAGCAGCACCACCTGCAGCGCGCGCACCCAGAACAGCACGTACGCGTAGGCGCCGATCGCGCTCGTCGTCGCCAGCAACCACACGACCGCACCGGCCGCGAAACACCCGGCTCGAGCGCGGCCGACCGGCGGCTCGGTGTCCCGGGCCCGTCGGTAGCACCAGGTGTATCCGGCGGCGAGCAGGGCGGCCACCGCGACGCAGACCAGGTCCGGTCGCCACGTCTGCACCGCGGCACCCCACGTCAACGGCCCGAGATCGGCACGCACAGTGACCAGCGTATTGCCGGGCACAACCCCCGCAGCGCTCAGTTGCCCGCCGCACCGTCGGGCTTGGGCCCGCGGTCGTCGCCGGTGATGTACTTCGGGCAGTAGTGCGCCGCGGAGAGGTAGGTGAACTTGGCGGCGCTGGCCCCCTGGAAGCCCGGATTCTGGTTGCGCAGGTCGGTCACGATCTTCGCGTCCGACTGCCCGTCGTCAAGCAGGTCGCACACCGACTTGCCGATCGTGATCGCGTTGCCGCCGTCCTGGTAGGTGATGCCGGCGTCGCGCAGGTCCTTGAGGAAGTCCTGGTCGTTGTCGACGTCGGCGTGCGCGGGCGCGGCCAGGCCAATCACGGCCGCGGCGCCCGCCAGAACCAGTAGGAATCGCATAACGCAGCGATTCTCGCAGACCCGCCGGCGAATGGCATCTCGTCGGGCAAACGGCGGGTGAACTCTGACCGGCCGGCGCCGGCTATGCCGCCGGAGCCCGGGAGAATCGCAGCGGCGGGCGGCGCAGCGTCAACGACTCGGGCAGCGCTCCGACCTGCCGGCGCTCCGCCGGTTCCCAGATGTCACCGTCCAGCACACCGGGCAGGCCCGCCTCGCTGGCGACGAAAACCGGTCCCCGGCCCTGCGCGAACTGCCGGTGATAGTCCTTGAGCGCCGCGAACGCCCACTTGCCCAGCAGGCAGATGGTAAGCAGGTTCGCGATGGCCATCACCGCCATCGTCAGGTCGGCGAGCGCCCACACCAGCGTCAGCTTGGCCAATGCGCCGAAGACGATGGACAGCAGCGTGACCACCTTCAGCACGTTGGCCGCCAGGCGCCGGCCGCCCAGGTAGAACAGATTGGCCTCCGCGACCACGTAGTTGCTCAGCACCGACGCGAACGCAAAGACGAACACGACGGCGGTCATCAGCACCGTGGTCCACGACCCGAGATCGGCGGCGATCGCGGACTCCGTCAAGCTGGCTCCGGCGACCGCCCCCAAACGGGCCGGGTTGTAGGTGTCCGGGCCCGACAGCAGCACGATGAACGCCGTCGCCGTGCAGATCACCATGGTGTCGACGAACACGGCGAGCGACTGAATCAGGCCCTGCTCCACCGGATGTCTGACGGTCGCGGCCCCGGCGATGTTGGGCGAGCTGCCCATCCCGGCCTCGCAGGCGAACAGGCCCCGTTTGACGCCGGTGAACATCGCGGCGAGCACACCACCGGCGAAACCGCCCGCCAGTTGGCGGATCCCGAAGGCCCCGCCGATGATCTCCCTGATCACCGTCGGCAGCTCGGTGATGTTGACGGCGACGATTCCCAGCGCGAGCAGCGTGTAGGCCAGCGCCACCACCGGAAGCACCGAGCCGGCGAATTGGGCGACCCGGCGCACGCCGCCGAAGAGCACAGGCGCCGCCAGGACCGCCAAAACGACTGTGGTCCAACCGACTCCGATGCCGTGCGACGACTGCAACACCCCGCTGATCGCGTTGGTCTCCACCATGTTGAACGCGGTGGAGAACGTGACAACCAGCAGCATGGCGAAGGCGATGCCGCCCGCCCGTGACCGCAGCCCGCGTTCGATGTAGAACGCGGGACCGCCGCGGAAGGCGCCGTCGTCCGAGCGGACCTTGAAGATCTGCGCCAGGGTGGCCTCGATCACCGCGGTGGCCATGCCGACCGCCGCCACGACCCACATCCAGAAGACGGCACCGGGCCCGCCGACCGTCAGCGCGATCGCGACGCCCGCGATGTTCCCCGTGCCCACGCGCGACGCCAGACCCACGCAGAACGCCTGGAACGACGAGATCCCACCGTCGTAGTGGTGCGCCCGGCGGAGCTGACGGACCATGCGCCCGAAGTAACGAATCTGTATGAAACGGGTGCGCACCGTGAAATAGACACCGCCACCGATCAGCAAATAGATCAGGACGTGCGTATTGAGGAGGTTGCTCAGGGGTTCGACTAACTGCTGCTGAAGGAAGTCCAAACCCTGCTTCCTTTCGACTACGGGCGCTGTCCGTAGCCGAAATGGTATGGAGAAATTGTTGATTACACGTTTCGTTCACCCGCCGTTAGGGGGCGGGTATGTAAAAAGCGGATCACATTGTCAGCGCGACGCCGCCGCTAAGAGGCGGCCTGGGGTCCCGAAAGCGCCTGGGGGCAATACGAATTGGCCGCGATTGCCGCAAACCGGGTGGCGTCGTCCCCCTGCAGCCCACGATTGAGCATCTGGATCATCCGGACGACATCCCCCAACTGCGCGCCCTCGCTCACCAACTTGCACACCGACCTGCCGGACGTGATCGCCTGATCCGGATCCGAATAGGCCAGGCCGGCCGCGTGGACCGTGGCGAGGAAGGCGTCGTCGCTGCCGTCGGCGCGGGCCGGACCGGCCAGGCCGATCGCGGCGCCGAGGGCGAGCAGGATCAGAAATAGCCTCACGGCTCACCGATCGTTCCAGAGCTGCCGCCGGCCCGCATCTCGTGGAGCGAATCGTCCGATCAGGAGCTGGCGGTGGTGGTCGCCGGGGTGGACGACGAGATCGCGTCCGGGCAGTAGGCACTGGCCGCGATCGCGGTGAACTTCTCCGCCTTCTCCTCGGTCAGCGCGGCGGCCTTCCCCGTCATCGCCTTGGCGATGTCCGCCATCGCGGTGCCGCTGCTGGCCGCCGAGCACACGTAGTGGGCGGCCTGGATGACTTGGCCCGGATCGTTATAGGTGAAGCCGGCCGAATTCAGCGACGCGAGGAATGCGTCGTCGGTGTCGTCGGCGTGCGCGGGCACGGCCAAGCCGATAGCGGCGGCAACGCTGGCAATTGTCAGAACAAGCTTCATAAATTCGAAATATTCCAGACCCGGGGGCCCAAGCGCAGCCGGCGAAA
This sequence comes from Mycobacterium sp. E3247, assembly GCF_001667785.1. NCBI lineage: Bacteria > Bacillati > Actinomycetota > Actinomycetes > Mycobacteriales > Mycobacteriaceae > Mycobacterium > Mycobacterium sp. E3247. The sequence goes on from NZ_LZJG01000518.1 coordinate 58,390, forward strand.
CAATTCTTAACGATCGTCAACCCGTGGTTGACATCTACATGGCGTCAACCTATCGTTGACGCCATGGCCGACCCGACGCGCATCGCCTATCCCGTCCGCCTCGACGAGCTGATCAACGCCATCAAATCGGTGCATACCGACGCGCTGGATCAACTGGCCGACGCCGTGCTCGCCGCCGAGCACTTGGGCGAGGTCGCCGACCATCTGATCGGACACTTCGTGGATCAGGCCCGTCGCTCCGGGGCGTCGTGGACCGACATCGGCAGGAGCATGGGCGTCACCAAACAGGCGGCCCAGAAGCGGTTCGTCCCGCGCGCCGAGGCCGCCACGCTGGACCCCGAGCAGGGCTTCAGCCGCTTCACCCCGCGGGCGCGGGGCGCGGTGGTGGCCGCCCAGAACGCCGCGCACGAAGCGGGCAACGACGAGATCACTCCCGACCACCTGCTGCTCGGCGTGCTCAGTGATCCGGCCGCCCTGGCCACGGTGCTGCTGCACCTGCAGAAGGTCGACACCGAGGCGCTGCGCGCCGCCGTGCAGCTGCCCCCGGCGGGCCCCACGACCCCCGACCTCATCCCCTTCACCGGACCGGCGCGCAAGGCCCTCGAGCTGACCTTCCGGGAAGCACTTCGCTTGGGCCACAACTACATTGGGACCGAGCATCTGCTGCTGGCGCTGCTCGAGCTGGAGGACGCCTCGCCCGACGAAGGCCCGCTGCGCCGCTGCGGCGTGGACAAGGGCCGCGTGGAGGCCGATCTGATCAAGGCGCTGGAATCGCTGGCGGCAGGCGCAAGCGTCCGCGCGCAGGGCTGACCGGGTCCGGTCAACCCCTCCCGGCCGCCTGACCGGGTGTGCAATCATTCGAAGGTCCCCTTCCCAGGGTGCCTAGGAGGCAAGACATGGCGAAGATGCACCGGTGGTCGATCGTCGTGTCCGCGTTCCTCGTCGCCGCGGCGAGCGTCACCGCCGTCGCCGTTCTTCCCGCTCCCCGCGCCTGGGCCGGTGACGCCCCGATTGGCCACATCGGTGACACGCTGCGGGTGGACACCGGCACCTACGTCGCGGACGTCACGGTCGCCGGGGTGTCACCGTGCGATCCGCCGCCCGGCTTCGGGTACACCCGCGAAGGCACCTACAAGGGCTTCCCGGGCAGCACCGTTGAACGCGCCGACGTGGTCGTCCATGCCGTCCGGGTCCCCAATCCGTTCATCATGGCGACGAACTTCAGCTTCGACGGGGTGACACCGTTCGCCGACGCCTACAAGCCGCGGGCCACCGATGCGCCCGACGCGCTGGACAACGTGCTGACCAACGCGCCCAACGGTGCGGTCGTGCGCGGCGAAGTGTATTGGGACGCCTACCGCGATCCCGTCTCCACCGTGGTGCTGCTGGACAAGAAGACGGGCTACCACCTCGCGCAGTGGAACCTCTGACAAGCACCGTACGCGTCGTCACGACGGACTCCGTCGACGTTCGACGGCTTGCCGATATCGCCGCGCGCACCTTTGCGTTGGCCTGCCCCGACTCGATGGCACCCGAGAACATCGCGGCCTTCGTCGACGCCAACCTCTCGGCCGCGCGCTTCGCCGAGTACCTGGCCGACCCGCGTCGGGCGATCCTGACGGCGGGCTACGACGATCGAATCACCGGTTACGCCATGCTGGTTCGCGACGCCGACGACGATGTCGCAGCCGAGCTGTCCAAAATCTACGTCGCGGCCGAGCACCACGGCACCGGGGTCGCGGCCGCGCTGATGGACCTCGCGCTGACGACGGCCGCGGAATGGGGGGCGCGCCGGGTGTGGCTGGGCGTCAACCAGGCCAACCAACGCGCGCAACGCTTCTACGCCAAGAGCGGCTTCGCGGTCAGCGGCACCCGGACCTTCCGGGTGGGCGCCAGCCTCGAGAACGACTTCATCATGACCCGCGCGGTTCGTTGACCGTCAGCGCCAGCAGCCGAGACATGGCCCGCAGGTACTTCTTTCGGTAGCCCCCGGCGAGCATCTCCTCGCTGAAGATGGAATCCAACCTGTCGCCCGAGGCGGCCACCGGGATGCCGGCGTCATACAGCCGGTCGGTCAGCGCCACCAGCCGCAGCGCCACGTTCTGGTCGTCGATACCGTGCACTCCGGTCAGGAACACGGCGGTCACCCCCTCGATGAGGGTCAGGTACCGCGACGGGTGCATGGTGGCCAGGTGCGCGCACAACGCGTCGAAATCGTCGAGCGTCGCCCCGTCGACCCGCGTGGCGCGCGCGGCGACCTCGTCGTCCGACAGCGGCTGCGGCGCAGGCGGCAGCCCCCGGTGCCGGTAATCGGGCCCGTCGATCCGTACCGTCGTGAAAATGCTTGCCAGCGTGTTGATCTCACGCAGAAAGTCCTGGGCGGCGAACCGGCCCTCGCCGAGCTGCTCGGGCAGCGTGTTGGAGGTCGCGGCCACCGACACCCCCCGCTCGACCAGCGACGAGAGCAGCCGCGAGATCAGGGTGGTGTTGCCGGGGTCGTCCAGCTCGAACTCGTCGATGCACACCGCCGTGTAGCCGGCCAGCAGGTCCACGCATTCGGCGAAACCGAACACGCCGGCCAGCTGCGTCAGCTCCCCAAATGTCGCGAACGCCTTGGGAGTTGACGACTCCGGTCCGTCGCCGGGCAACTCGTAGTAGGCCGACGCCAGGAGATGGGTCTTGCCCACGCCGAACCCGCCGTCCAGATACAACCCGACACCGGGCAGCACCGCCTGTCGGCCCAACAATTTTCGCCGGCCCGCGCGGCGTTGCACCGCCTCACGGCAGAAGTCTCGGCACGCCGCCACGGCGGCCGCTTGCGTCGGCTCCGCCGGATCGGGCTCGTAGGTCGCGAAGCTCACGTCGGCGAACGTTGGGGGCGGCGTCAATTGGGCGATCAATCGCTCGGGCGACACGGTCGGATGCCGGTCCACCAGGCGCGCCACCGACCGCGAGGGGGACCCGTGCATGCCAGAACTGTAGCGGCGTGCTGCAATCAACCTCATGGGCCTTCCCGAGACGCCGCTGTCGCTGCTCGGATCGGTACGCGAACTCACCGACGGTGAAATCCCCCGGTTTTACGACTATCCCGAAGGCGACGGGACGTGGGTGCGGGCCAATTTCATCGCCAGCGTGGACGGCGGCGCCACCTCCGGCGGCAGCAGCGGAACGATGGGAGGCCCCGGCGACCGGTTCGTGTTCAACCTGCTGCGCGAGCTCGCCGACGTCATCGTCGTCGGCGCGGGCACCGTGCGGGTCGAGGGCTACTCCGGCGCGCAGCTCAGCGCCGCTCAACGGCAGCGGCGGCAGGCCCGCGGGCAAAGCGAGGTCCCGCAGCTGGCGATCGTCACCAAATCGGGTCGCCTGGACCGCGACATGGCGGTGTTCACCCGGACCGAGGTGCCGCCGCTGGTGCTCACCTGCGCGGCGGCCGCGACCCCGGCGCGCCAGATGCTCACCGACCTGTGCGAGGTGATCGACTGCTCCGGCGACGACCCCGCCGAGGTCGACGAGGCCGCCATGCTGGCGATCCTCGGCGATCGCGGACTGCGCCGCATCCTGACCGAGGGCGGGCCGATGCTGCTCGATTCGCTGATCCAGCGCGACCTGCTCGACGAGCTGTGTCTGACCATCGCGCCCTACCTGGTCGGCGGCCTGGCCCGGCGCATCGCGACGGGCCCCAGCCAGCTGCTGACCCGGATGCGCTGTGCCTACGTTCTGACCGACGACGCCGGTTACCTGTACACCCGCTACGTCAAGGCCTAGCTTTGCGGCGACCCCCTGCGCCCGGCTTCGCCGCGCTCGCGATCGCCGCTAGCTACTGTGGTCGGCATGAGTCGGCAGATCACGCTCGCCACGGTGTTGGTTGCGGTGACCACCGTGGTCGCCGGCTGCGTCCCCGGCCTGGCCGCCGACCCGCGCTTCGCCACCAATTCCGGTGCCCGGCCGCAGGGGGCGACCACCGCCAAGCCGCCCCCCAGCGGTCCGCCGCCGATCGCCGCGCCCAAGAACGACCTGCCGTGGCACGACTGCACGGCGAAGGTGTTCGGCGACGCCGCGGTCCCGCCCGCCGCCGGTGTCCAGCTGGACTGCGCGAACTACGACGCCGACCTGGACCCGAACGGCGGCGGCACCGGCAACGTCAGCGTGGGCGTGGTCCGGGCCCGTTCGAACCAGACGCCGCGCGACGCGGGCCCGCTGGTGTTCACCACCGGCTCGGACCTGCCGTCCTCGGCGCAGCTTCCGGTCTGGCTGTCGCGGGGCGGCGCCGACGTGCTGCAGGCGCATCCGATCATCGCCGTCGACCGTCGCGGCATGGGCATGTCGAACCCGATCGACTGCCGCGACCCCTCCGACCGCCAGATCATGCGCGACCAGGCGCAGTTCCAGACCGGCGACGACCCCGTCGCCAACCTGTCCGACGTCGCGAACACCGCGACCACCAACTGCACCGACGCCATCGCGCCCGGCGCGTCCGCCTACGACAACGCCCACGCCGCCTCGGACATCGAGCGACTGCGGACGCTGTGGGACGTGCCGGCGGTCGCGCTGGTCGGGGTCGGTAACGGCGCCCAGGTGGCGCTGGCCTACGCCGCGGCACGCCCCGACAAGGTCGCCCGGCTGATCCTCGACTCGCCGGTCGCGTTGGGGGTCAGCGCCGAAGCCGGCGCCGAACAACAGGTCAAGGGCCAGCAGGCCGCGCTCGACGCGTTCGCCGCCCAATGCCTGGCGGTGAATTGCGCGCTGGGCCCCGACCCCAAGGGCGCCGTCAGCGGGTTGCTGGCCGACGCCCGCGCCGGCAAGGGACCCGGCGGCGTGTCGGTGGCGCAGCTGGCCGACGCCATCACCGTCGCGCTGGGCTTCCCGTCCGGCGGGCGAATCAACGCCACCACCACCCTGGCCAATGCGCTGGCGGCCGCGCGCTCGGGGGACACCAACCAGCTGACCAACCTCATCAACCACGCCGATGCCACCCAGGACACCGACGGCCAGTTCGTCAACACCTGCAGCGACGCCGTCAACCGCCCCACCCCGGACCGGGTGCGCGAACTGGTGGTGGCGTGGGGCAAGCTGTACCCCCAGTTCGGCACCGTCGCGGCGCTCAACCTGGTCAAGTGCGTGCACTGGCCTACCGTCTCGCCGCCGGCGCCGCCGAAATCGCTGAAGGTCGACGTCCTGTTGTTGGGCGTGCAGAACGACCCGATCGTCGGCACCGAAGGGGTCGCCGCGACCGCTGCCACCGTCATCAACGCCAACGCGGCCAGCAAGCGGGTGATGTGGCAGGGCATCGGCCACGGCGCCAGCATCTACTCGAATTGCGCGGTCGCCCCGCTCGTCGGCTACGTCAACAGCGGCAAACTGCCCGGCACCGACACCTACTGTCCCGCCTGACTTTCCGCGCCGCTCCCGGTGTACGGTGCGCTGGTGACCGCAGCTGAATCGACCCGAACCGGCTTGCGCGACTGGATCCTGGGCGCCTTTCGCCCCCGCAGCGGCCCGCCGAGCACCGCGACGATCGTGCGGACGGCGCTGTGGCCGATCGCCATCTTCTCGGTCCTGCACCGCAGCATCATCCTCCCGCTCAACGGCAACATCACCGACGACTTCAAGCCGGTGTACCGGGCGGTGCTCAACTTCCGGCACGGCTGGGACATCTACAACGAACACTTCGACTACGTCGACCCGCACTACCTGTATCCGCCCGGCGGCACGCTGCTGATGGCGCCGTTCGGGTACCTGTCCTTCACGCCATCGCGGTACCTGTTCATCCTGATCAACACCGTCGCCATCCTGATCGCCTGGTACCTGCTGCTGCGGTTGTTCAAGTTCACGCTGTCCTCGGTGGCGGCGCCCGCCCTGTTGCTGGCCATGTTCTGCACCGAGAGCGTGACCAGCACGCTGGTCTTCACCAACATCAACGGCTGCGTCCTGTTGGCGGAGGTGCTGTATCTGCGGTGGTTGCTGGACGGCCGGGCCAGCCGCCAGTGGTGGGCCGGGCTGGCGATCGGCCTGACGCTGACCCTCAAACCCGTCCTGGGGCCGCTGCTGCTGCTGCCCCTGCTCAACCGCCAGTGGCGCGCCCTGGTTCCGGCCGTCGTCGTGCCCGTCGCCATCAACCTGGCCGCGTGGCCGCTGGTCAGCGACCCGATGGACTTCGTCACCAAGACGGTGCCCTACATCCTGGGCACCAGGGACTACTTCAACAGCTCGATCGAGGGCAACGGCGTCTACTTCGGCCTGCCCACGTGGCTGATTGTGTTCCTGCGGGTGCTGTTCACGCTGCTGGCGATCGGCGCCATGTGGCTGCTGTACCGCTACTACCGCACCCGCGACCCGCTGTTCTGGCTCACCGGTTCCTCGGGGGTGTTGCTGTTGTGGTCGTGGCTGGTGCTGTCGCTGGCCCAGGGCTATTACTCGATGATGCTGCTCCCGTTCCTGATGACCGTCGTGCTGCCCAACTCGCTGATCCGCAATTGGCCGGCGTGGCTGGGCATCTACGGCTTCATGACGCTGGACGACTGGCTGATTTACCGGTGGATGAGATACGGCCGCGCGTTGCACTACCTGAAGATCACCTACGGCTGGTCGCTGCTGTTGATCGTGGCGTTCACCGTGCTGCTGTTCCGCTACCTGGACGCCAAGGCCGAGAACCGGCTGGACGACGGCATCGATCCGGCGTGGGCGTGATCGCGAGCGCGGCGGAGCCGGGCGCAGCGGGTCACCGCGATTTTCGCTAGCGTGGATGCATGACAAGCCCGAAGCTGCAGCTGACCGAAGCCGAGTGGCGGCAGAAGCTCACGCCCGAGGAATTTCATGTGCTGCGTCAGGCCGGCACCGAGCGGCCGTTCACCGGTGAGTACACCGACACCAAAACCGAAGGCGTCTACCAGTGCCGGGCCTGCGGTGCCGAATTGTTCCGCAGCACAGAGAAATTCGAATCGCATTGTGGCTGGCCGTCGTTCTTCGACCCGGCGAACTCCGACGCGGTGATCCTGCGGCCCGACCATTCACTGGGCACGACGCGCACCGAGGTACTGTGCGCGAACTGCCACAGCCACCTGGGCCACGTCTTCGCCGGCGAGGGTTACCCCACCCCGACGGATCAGCGCTACTGCATCAACTCCATCTCGCTGCGGCTGGTGCCGTCGGGGGCTTAATCCCCGTTCGATCTCGCGACACTTAAACCACGCACACGACACGCCGCAAATCGCCGCCACAGTTTAAGTCTCGCGGAGCCTGCGAGACCGCCATGACGTCTTCCAGGTGTGGACGACGTGTTTATCGGCAGTGAGGCGTTAGGGCGGGTGCCCTAAGCCGGCACCAGCTGCGAGTGCAATTTCGCGCCATATATCCCGATGTTTATGTGCCGGCCCACGCCACGCCGTCGCTCACCACCCGTTCGGCCGGAGCATGGTTGTGGTCGGACCGCCGCGGCGTGCTTGCCGGACTTGCCGCCGCGGCCCTACACGGTTCGCAATGGATCGACGGCGACGAGCCGATCGAGCTGATTTGGCGGAACCCGCATCCGCCGGCTGGCGTGATCACCCGCAATCCGCGAGTCGGACCCGACGAGGTCACATGTATCAACGGTCTGCCGGTGACTTCTCTCGCGAGGACGGCGTTCGACTTGGCCAGGCGGCCGCCATGCCGCAAGGCGGTCGCACGACTCGACGCGCTGATGCGAGCGACGCCGTTCTCGAGCGAGGAGGTAATGCTCCTCGCCAAGCGGCACGCAGGAGCCCGCGGCCTGCGGGCGCTACGCACAGCCCTCCCCCTGGTCGACCCAGGCGCAGCATCCCCAAAGGAAACGTGGCTGCGCTTGCTGCTGATCGACGCCGGCCTGCCGACCCCCACGACGCAGATCCCTGTGCAGGAGAACTGGCGACTGGTTGCCGTCCTCGATATGGGCTGGGAGAGATACAGGGTGGCCGTCGAGTATGACGGCGACCACCATCGCGCCAGCCGTCGGCAGTACGCGCGCGACCAGAGCCGGCTGCGCAAGCTTGAGGAACTGGGCTGGGTCGTTATCCGCGTGATCGCCGAGGACAAGCCCGAAGACGTGCTCCGCCGCGTGCGTCAGGCACTTGCCCGTCGAGGATGCCGCGACACTTAAACCACGCACACGACACGCCGAAAGTCGCCGCCGTGGTTTAACTTTCGCGGAAGAACGGGAGCCCAAGGCGAGAGGCGAGTCCTCAGTCCACGCGGGTGGCGTGCACCTCCCAGAACGGGGCATGCACCCGTCCGCCCTGAAGCCACGGCTCCATCGCGCGGAATCGCTTCAGTAAGTCCTGCGCCTGATCGGCCATGTCGGGATTGCGCTCGGCCATCATCTCGATCTGCTCGACGCTCATGTTCACCAGGTAGGTCGTCGGCCCGAGATAAGTGATCTCCCAGCCGCCGTGCGGCAGCACATCACGAAAATCGTTCTCGGACAACGACCGCATCATCTTGAACCCGTTGACGTCGTGTTCCCCGAACTCGAACATGTACAACCGCGCGCCGGGCTTGGTGGCCCGGCGCAGCGCCTGCACGTAGGACCTCTGCAACTCGGGATCGGTGCTGAAGGTGTGGTAGAAGGCGCAGTCGACGACCGTGTCGAAGCGGCCTTCCAGGCCGTCCAACTTGGTGGCGTCGGCCAGCTCGAAGTTGACCGAAACACCTGCCTTGCGGGCGTTTTCGCGGGCCCGGTCCAGCGCGGTCGCCGACCCGTCGATGCCGGTGGCCGGATACCCCTTGGACGCGTAGTAGATCGCGTGGTGGCCCGGCCCGGTGCCCGGGTCGAGCACCTCACCCTTGATCGCGCCGAGGGCGACCAGCCGCTGGACCACCGGCTGCGGGCCGCCGATGTCCCACGGCGTGGCGGCGGGCAATCCGTGCGACAGCCGCTCGTCGCGGTACATCTCCTCGAAGCGGGCCGGATCGGTGGGATCGAACTGCGGCTGAGTCATGGCAGCGAGTTCACCAACTGCTCGACCGGCACGCGCGGGCCGGTGAAGAACGGCGTCTCCTCACGAGTGTGCCGGCGCGCGTCGGTGGCCCGCAGCTCCCGCATCAGGTCGACGATGCGGTGCAATTCGGGGGCCTCGAAGGCCAGGATCCACTCGTAGTCGCCGAGCGCGAACGCCGGCACGGTGTTGGCCCGGACGTCCTTGTACTCGCGGGCGGCCATGCCGTGTTCGGCGAGCATGCGGCGGCGCTCCTCGTCGGGCAACAGATACCACTCGTAGGACCGCACGAACGGATAGACGCAGATGTAGTTGCCGGGCTCCTCGCCGGCCAGGAAAGCCGGGATGTGGCTCTTGTTGAACTCGGCCGGCCGGTGCAGTGCCACGCTGCTCCACACCGGCGAGCTGACCCGCCCCAGCGCGGTGGTGCGCCGGAAGTCGGCGTAGGTGGCCTGCAGCGCCTCGACCCGTTCGGCGTGAGTCCAGATCATGAAGTCGGCGTCGGCCCGCAGGCCCGCCACGTCATAGAGGCCGCGGACCACGACGCCGCGCTCCTCCTGCTGCTTGAAGAACGTCGATGCTTCCTCGATGACGTCGTCGCGCTGGTCACCGAGCTCACCCGGCTCCACGGAGAACACCGAGAACATCAGGTAGCGGATCGTCGAATTGAGCGAGTCGTAGTCGAGCTTGGCCATGGAACCTATCGTGCCACTTCCAGTTCGAGTGCCTCGACCGCGCGACCGGCCGCCCCGACGCATGCCGGCACGCCGATGCCGTCGAGATAGCTGCCGGCCACGGCGAGCGTCGGCGGCAGGCCCGCACGAATCTCGGCGACCAGCTCCGCGTGGCCCGGACCGTACTGCGGCATGGCCTCGATCCAGCGCTGCACGCGCGCATCCACCGGCTTGACGTCCAGACCGAAGACGGTGGCCAGGTCGTCCACGGCCCACCCCAGCAGCTCGTCATCCGACGCCGTTTCGGCCAGGCCGTCACCGCACCGGCCGAACGACAACCGCAGCAGCTGCGTGTCCCCGCGGGCGCCCCACTTGCGCGAGGACAGGGTAATCGCCTTGTCGCGCAAGCTTTCCCCGGTCGCCACCAGCACCCCGGAACACTGCGGGAACGGGGTGTCGCCCGGCACCGCCAAAGCCACCACCACCGACGACGCGCTGGCGATCCGCCCGGCCGCGGCGGCGCTACCGGGGGCGACGTCGGCGAGCAGGGGCACCAGCCGCGGGGCGGGAATGGCCAGGATCACCGCGTCCGCATGCCAGCGAGTGCCGGTGTCGTCCAGCAGCGACCACCCCGCCCCGGCGGGCTCGAGCCGTTGCACGGCGGCCCTGACCCGGCGCGGCCGGGCGCGCTCGACGAGCGCGTCGAGCAGCACCTGGTAGCCCCCGTCCAACGCCCCGAACAGCGGCCCCCCGGTCGCCGGGGGCAGCGCCCGCCGGACCGCCTCGGTCAGGCTGGTGGCGCCGCGGTCCAAGGCTGCCGCGACGCCCGGGGCCGCGGCGCGCAGGCCGATGGTGGCCGCCGAACCCGCGTAGACCCCGCTCAGCAGCGGGTCCACCGACCGGGCCACGACCTGCTCGCCGAACCGCTCGGCCACCAGGTCGGCGGTCGCGGGATCGCTGCCGGGCCGCCAGTCCAGCGGGCGGCCGGGCTCGGCTTCGATGCGCGCGACCGTCGCCGCGTCGACCAGCCCGGCCATCGAGGCGGCCGTCGACGGAATGCCGACCACCGTCGCGGTGGGCAGCGGATGCAGCGTCCGCCCGCTGTAGATCAGCGGCCGGGCGCCGGTGGACTCCAGCCGGCGCCCCGACAGACCCAGCTCGGCCAGCAGCGCCGGCATCTCCGGCCGGCGCAGGATGAACGCCTCGGCACCCAGGTCCATGGTCTGCCCGCCGACCCGCTCGGTACGCAAGATCCCGCCCAGCCGGTCGCCGGGTTCGAACAGGGTGATGGCCGCGTCGTCGCCCACCGCCGCGCGCAGCCGGTACGCCGCCGTCAACCCCGAAATCCCGCCCCCAACAACGCAATACGAGGGGGATGTCATAACGAGTGGACCAGTGACACCAGGTCGGTCAACACGCCGGGGTCCGTTTCGGGCAGCACACCGTGGCCAAGGTTGAAGACGTGACCGGTCGCGCCCGCGTCGACGGCGCGGCGCCCGTCCTCGACCACGGCCCGGGCGGCACGGTCCACGGCCGGCCACCCCGCCATCAGCACCACCGGATCGAGGTTGCCCTGCAGCGCCGTGCCCGGCGCGACCCGGGCGGCCGCGTCGGTGAGCGACGTCCGCCAGTCCACCCCCACCACCGTTGCTGTGGCTGGTTTCAGGACCGTCGACATGGCACCCAGCAGCTCGGCGGTGCCGACCCCGAAATGCGTCATCGGCACGCCGTGCTCGGCCAGCGCGCCGAAGACCCGGGCGCTGTGCGGTTGCACGTAGGTGCGGTAGTCGGCGAGCGACAGGGCGCCCGCCCACGAGTCGAACACCTGAACGGCGTCCACCCCGGCCTCCAGCTGCGCCCGCAGAAAGCCCACGGTGATGTCGGTGAGCTTTGCCATCAGCGCGTGCCAGGTGTCGGATTCGGCCAGCATCATCGCCTTGGTGCGGGCGTGGTGGCGGCTGGGGCCGCCCTCGATCAGATACGACGCCAGCGTGAACGGCGCGCCGGCGAACCCGATCAGCGGGACGTCGCCGAGCGCGGCCACCAGCAGCGTGACCGCATCCGACACCGGCTGGATCCGTTGCCGGTCAAGGGGTTTCATCGCGTCGACGTCGGCGGCGGTGCGCACCGGCGACGCGATGACCGGCCCTACCCCCGCGACGATGTCCAGGTCGACGCCCGCGCCGAGCAGCGGCACCACGATGTCGGAGAACAGGATCGCCGCGTCGACGTCGTGCCGGCGCACCGGCTGCAGGGTGATCTCGCAGACCAGCTCGGCGTCGAAGCAGGCCGCCAGCATGTCGGTCTGCGCCCGCAGCGCCCGGTATTCCGGCAGCGAGCGACCCGCCTGCCGCATGAACCACACCGGGATCCGGTTGGGTTTCGCACCGGTGACGGCGGCCAGATACGGCGACTCGGGGAGGTCGCGGCGAGTACTCATTGTCCCCAATGCTGCCACGACGGCGGCCTCCGTCCCGCGCTGCGTACTATCACGACCGTGCCAGTCAGCCAGCCGCCCGTGAATTACGACGAGTTCCCCAGCCTGCGGTGCGACCTGGGCGATGACGGCATCCTGACCGTGGTTCTCGACGCTCCCGGCCTCAACTCGGTCGGGCCGCAGATGCACCGCGACCTCGCCGACATCTGGCCGGTGATCGCCCGCGACCCCGACGTGCGCGTCGTGCTGGTCCGCGGCGAGGGCAAGGCCTTCTCCTCCGGCGGCAGCTTCGACCTGATCGACGAGACGATCAGCGACTACGAAGGCCGGATGCGCATCATGCGGGAGGCCCGCGATCTGGTGCTCAACATGGTCAATTTCGACAAACCCGTCGTCTCGGCGATCCGCGGGCCGGCCGTCGGCGCGGGCCTGGTGGTGGCCCTGCTCGCCGACGTCTCGGTGGCCGGTCGCACGGCGAAGCTCATCGACGGGCACACCAAGCTGGGCGTGGCCGCCGGGGACCACGCCGCGATCTGCTGGCCCCTGTTGGTCGGCATGGCCAAGGCCAAGTACTACCTGCTCACCTGCGAGACGCTGCTGGGCGAGGAGGCCGAGCGTATCGGCCTGGTGTCCCTCTGCGTCGACGACGACGACGTGTTGGCCACGGCGACACGGATCGCGGAGGACCTGGCGCGCGGCGCCCAGAACGCGATCCGCTGGACCAAGCGCAGCCTCAACCACTGGTACCGCATGTTCGCGCCCACCTTCGAGACCTCGCTCGGGCTGGAGTTCCTCAGCTTCAGCGGCCCCGACGTGCAGGAAGGCCTCGCCGCGCATCGCGAGAAGCGGCCCGCCCGATTTACCGGCGGAACAGGGTCCTGAGCTGGGTCGATAGGTTGCCATGGGGTCTCATAACGGGTTGGTAGCGGTCGGCGCGCCTGATTCCGCGTGTCCCCCGATGGGTCTACCGTCGGACCCTGTGACCCGTGCCGCGCCGACGCAGAACCGTCACGATGCGGTGGAGGCACCACCCGCTTGCGGGGGAGAGTGGCGCTCATGACCTACGCCGCGCCGCCGCGAAGTGGCCGGGATGAACAGGAGCGGCGCCAAGTGACCTCAGCTGAACCGGAGCCATTCCGCGAGGCGGTCGCGGCCATGAACGGCGTCACCGTGCGCCCCGAGATCGAACTGGGCCCCATCCGCCCCCCGCAACGCCTCGCGCCCTACAGCTACGCGCTGGGGGCCGAGGTCAAACATCCCGACCGCGAAATCATCCCCGAGCGATCCGACGGCGACGCCTTCGGCCGCCTGATCCTGCTGTACGACCCGGAAGGCGCCGACGCGTGGGACGGCACCATCCGCCTGGTGGCCTACATCCAGGCCGACCTGGACCCCAGCGAGGCCGTCGACCCCCTGCTGCCCGAGGTGGCGTGGAGCTGGCTCGTCGACGCGCTGGAATCCCGGATGGAGCAGGTCACCGCCCTGGGCGGCACGGTCACGGCCACCACCTCGGTGCGCTACGGCGACATCTCCGGACCGCCGCGCGCCCACCAGTTGGAGCTGCGGGCGTCGTGGACGGCGACCACGCCCCAGGTTGGCGTCCACGTCGAGGCGTTCTGCGAGGTGCTCGAACATGCGGCGGGACTTCCGCCGACGGGCGTCACCGACCTGAGCTCGAGGTCACGCGCCTGACATGTGCGAACCGGCCGCCGACGGGCCCGTCAGCACCGACCCCGACAGCAGCGAACCCCAGCCCACCCCGCTGCTGCGCCCGGCCGAAGGGATCCCGGACCTCTCCGTGACCGTCCGCCAGATCGAAGCGGCAGCCGAGCTCCTGGATCGTGGGCGTGGGCCGTTTGCGGTGGACGCCGAGCGGGCGTCGGGTTTCCGGTACTCCAACCGGGCCTATCTGATCCAGATCCGGCGGGCCGGCGCCGGCACCGTGCTCATCGACCCGGTCAGCCACGGCGCCGACCCGCTCGAGGCGCTGCGGCCCGTCGCCGAGGTGCTGAGCGAAGACGAATGGATCCTGCATTCGGCCGACCAGGACCTGCCCTGCCTGGCGGAGGTCGGCTTGCAGCCACCGGCGCTCTACGACACCGAGCTCGCCGGCCGGCTGGCCGGGTTCGAGCGGGTGAACCTGGCGACCATGGTGGAGCGGCTGCTGGGGTCCGGGCTGGCCAAGGGCCACGGCGCGGCGGACTGGTCCAAACGGCCGCTGCCCGAGGAATGGCTCAACTACGCGGCGCTGGATGTGGAACTGCTCATCGAGCTGCGCGCCGCGATCGCCGACGTTCTGGCCCAGCAGGGCAAAACGGGTTGGGCCGCAGAGGAATTCGACTATCTGCGCGCCACGGGCACCAGGGAACCCGGCGCGGCGAGTCGGCCGGACCGGTGGCGGCGCACGTCGGGGATCCATCGGGTGCGCGACCGGCGCGGCCTGGCCGCGGTCCGCGAGCTGTGGTTGACGCGCGACCGCATCGCCGAGCGCCGCGACATTGCGCCGCGACGCATCCTGCCGGACTCGGCCATCATCGAGGCCGCCATCGCCGACCCGAAGACGGTCGAGGAGCTCACCGCGCTGCCGGTCTTCGGCGGGCGCAATCAACGTCGCAGCGCGGCCACGTGGTTGGGGGCGCTGGAAGCGGCCAGGCAAACCAAGAATCCGCCCGTGGACGCCGAACCGCCGAACGGGCCGCCGCCGCCGGCGCGCTGGAGCCGGCGCAAACCGGAGGCCGCCGCGCGGCTGGAGGCGGCGCGTGCGGCGCTGTCCCAGGTGTCGGAGCGGGTCAACGTACCCACCGAGAACCTGGTCTCCCCCGACCTGGTGCGACGGCTGTGCTGGGACTGGGAACCCGCGCCCGACCCCCTCGAGGCGGTCGAAGGGTTCCTGCGCGCCGGGCAGGCGCGGCAGTGGCAGCGGGAATTGGTGGATCCTCCGCTGGCCACAGCGTTGCAGCCGCCCGCCGCGCCCGAGAACTCCTAGGGCGCGGTGAAGATATTCGCGCGGCGGCGCGGGTAATTTTTCGCCGCTAGCCTTTCCTCGCCGCGGACGAGGCGCGGACCGTAGACCGCGACTAAATGCCCGGACCGTCCCAAAAATTGGCGCTCTGGCCACCCTGTGACTGCTGTTAGACTCGCCGTAGGACGCGAAGTCCCCACTCGCAGAAGGGATCATGGCAATGGTCGTTGCCGCTTCCGAAATCGGCGGTCTGGTAGGCAGCCTGGCCGGCATAGGAAAGAATGCCGCCGCTAAGGATTGGGTTGCGACCGGTATCGGCGGCGGCGCGTTCGCCATGGAAACGACCAAAATTGCCGTCAAGGCGATCGTCGAGCGAAGGATAAAAGCGGAAATAGAACGCGGTCTCGAGGAGCGAACCAATCCCTGGGCGGCGGAGGTGCCGATTATCGAATGGGGAATTGTCGCCATCACGGTCTTCGAATATTTCCTCGGCCTCGGTGACGCCTCCAAGGGAGCGGAGTTCGACAACGCGCGTTCCAAGCTCGACTCGCCCAAGAAAGACTTGGAGTCCGCCTTCCCCGACAGCGGCTGGGAGGGCTCCGCGTCGGAAGAGTACGCCAAACAGAACCGAGCCCAGCTGGACCGCGTAAACCTGATGCGAGATCAGGACCAGGCGATGATGGAGATCCTGACGGCCGAAGTCGATCAGCTCACCGAGATTCGCCGTGCCGTCGCCGGAATCAAGGACGGCCTCACCGGCTGCATCTTTGTCGCCCTCCTGATCAAAGCGCAGGGGAGCGAAGCCTCGTCCCTGGTGTTTCAGAAAGTCGTCACCATCGCGGCGATCACCGCAACAGTGGGCGCCATCGGTTACATGGAATTCTTCTCGGGCACCGAGACCCGGCCCAAGGTCCAGGAAGTGGTCCGCGAATACGAGAAGATCATTGCGGAGATGAAGGACTATCTGTCGACTTCGCGAATTGCGCCGTCCGCTCGCATGGCGCCCTCGGCGGAATCCACCGTCTCCGAATCCGCCACCGAGTCCACGTCGTCCGCGCTCACCAGCACCTCCACGCCGGCCGGTACGGCCGCGCCGGTGACGGCTCCTCGCCTGAGCGAACTCATCCAGATGTCGGGCCGGCCGGTGCAGGGCATGCCCACCCCGGCTGAGCCGGTGGAGGCGTCCGCTCAAGCCGGCCAGGTCGCGGCGCCGGCCCCCACGCCGACGAGCCCCGTCAGCGCTCAGCCGTCGCCCTCAACCGCGCGGCAGCGCAAGGCGCCCGCAGCCGCCGAAGGGGCCACGACCACCGGAGCCGGCCTCGAGGACACCACCCCGAGCGACGGGGCCGAAGTCGTCGGAGCGGCCGCGGGCACCGGGGCCGCGGAGCGGGCACCCGCCGAGGTCGCGGCGCTCAAAGCCGAGCAGCCGGCAGACCCGAACCGGTCGCAGCCCGCCCCGTAACGCTGTCACGCCCCAACCCGCTTGCGGTGCAACCGTTTACCAGACGAGGAGGTTCCATGGCGAACTTGAGCGTCACGTCGACGTATCTTGACAAGCTGGCGCGCGCACAGGACGCGACCAAGGAAAATTTCAAGTCGTCCGCCGGGGCGGTCGACGGGGTCGGCGTCAACGTGTGGCTCAACCACGGCCTGGCCTGCGGACCCGGCAACGACGCCGTCGTGGGAGTCGAGGTAAGCCGCGCGGAGGCGATCCAGCTCATGATCGAGGTCGCCACCGACCTCGCCGTTAACCTGCGTGCCGCCGCCAAAGCGTACGACGGCACCGACCACGATGCCGCCCAGAATCTCGACAAACAGGTGCTTCCCGGCTGATCCCGGCAACGATCACCCCAGTTGTTCACCGCTCGGCAACCCGATCGCAACGACCGGCCGGAATCGACCCGGGGAGCCGGATCCACTGGCCTACATGGAAATTCGTCCGCCCGCCCCGGTGGGCGCACTGTAGGCTCTACCTACCGGACAGCCGCCCAGGCTATGAATCCGAGAGAAGGACGCCGTGGCCCAGCTTCCGAATGCGAACGAAGACCCCACCGACATCTTCGCTGCAATGAATTTCGCGCCCGCCGGCGAACCCGCGGCCGACCACGAACCCGACACGCTGACAGCCCTCAGCTTCTCCGTCGCCGCCGAGGACAGCGCCGAGGAGTCCCCGCTTGAGCCGGCGCCGGAGTTCGCGCCCGCCGAGCCCGTCGACACCGCAACGGTGCTCGCCACACAGACGGCAGCCGCCGAGGAGGCCGACGAGGAGGACGTCGTCCCGCTGTTCACCGTGACCAATCCCCCCGGGACGGTGTCGGTGTCGGCGCTTGGAGACGGCGGAATCGGGCAAGTCACCCTGTCCGAGAAGGTCGCGGGCATGACCGAAGCCGAACTGGCCGAGGAGATAATCGTGGTCGCGCACCTGGCGAGCCAGAAAGGACAAGCGGCCCAACACGAATTCCTGATGGCGAACATGCGCGAATTGGGCGCCGATGATCCCGATGCCGTGCGCGAACTCCTGGAGTACGGCATGGAACTCACGTCGCCGGAGCGGGCCGCCGAGACGCAGGCGCACGTTTTCGCCACCCGATACGCGACCGAGTGACGGTCTCGGCCCGGCAGGAGAACAGTTGCCGCCGTACGGATTTGGGCTAGCTCAGGCCCAACGACTCCGTCATCAGCGTGGTCATGCGCGCCAGCGACTCGACTAGCTGCCGGTGCTGGGCTTCGTTGGCGGCATCGACCGCGGCCACCGCGTTGCGCAGGGCCTCGTTGACGCGTTGCTCGACCGTCTCGGCGCCCAGCCGTAACAGGCCGTCTTCGATCTGGAGATCGGTGATCCCGCGGCGCGCGTTCAGCGTCACCTCGACGGTGTTGGCTTCGTCTGCGGCCGTGAAGGTTTCGGTGTTCGTTCGGTGGATCTGGTCTTCGAGGGCGGACTGGAACCGTTGCCCGAACTCCATGGCCTCAGCCAACTGCGGGTGCATTCCTGCGGTCATGTGATGTCCTTCGTCCTCGGCTGACGGCACGGCCCACTACCGCTCTTCAGTCTAAGGCGAGCTGCGATGGTTCGCCGCACCCTTCTCCGCATCGGCCCCGGGGTGCCGAGTCGACGGCGCCACCCCAGCCGCTGCGCCTAGTCGAGGTGCTCGCGGATCTCCGCTTCGGTGACGGCGCTGCCCAGCGCGGCGACCCAGCCGGTGATGCGGCGGGCCACGTCCTGATCCGTCAGCCCCAGCTCGGCCAGCAGCTCGCCCCGCGAGGCGTGCTCGTAGAACCGCTGCGGCAGGCCCACATCGCGGCACGGCACGTCGATCTCCGCGGCGCGCAGGGCCCCGGACACCGCCGACCCGATGCCGCCGTTGACGCCGTTGTCCTCGCACGTGACCACCAGTTTGTGCTGGGCGGCGAGCTCGAGGACCGCTTCGGAGACCGGTAGCACCCAGCGCGGGTCGATGACCGTCACGCCGATCCCCTGGTTGTGCAGCCGCTTGGCGACCTCCAACGCCATCGGGACGAACGCGCCGACGCCCACCAGCAGCACGTCATGATTGAGCCCGTCGGCCGGCACCGCGAGCACGTCGACGCCCGAAAGGCCGGTGCCTCGCCGCTCGATGGCCGGAATGTCTTCGCCCACATCGCCTTTGGGGAACCGGAGCGCGGTCGGGCCGTCGTTGACGTCCAGCGCCTCACCGAGTTCTTCGCGCAACCGGGTGGCGTCGCGCGGCGCGGCCACCCGCATGCCGGGCACGATGCCGAGCATCGACATGTCCCACATGCCGTTGTGGCTGGCGCCGTCCGAACCGGTGATGCCGGCCCGGTCGAGCACCATGGTGACGGGCAGCTTGTGCAGGGCCACGTCCATCATGATCTGGTCGAAGGCCCGGTTGAGGAACGTCGAATAGATGGCCACCACCGGGTGCATGCCGCCCATCGCCAGCCCCGCCGCCGACGTCAGGGCGTGTTGCTCGGCGATGCCGACGTCGAACAGGCGGTCCGGGAACTGCTGCCCGAACGCGCTCAACCCGGTCGGGCCGGGCATCGCCGCGGTAATCGCCACGATGTCGCGGCGTTTCCTGGCGTAGCCGATCAGGGCATCGGAGAACGTGGCGGTCCACCCCGGCCCGGCGACCTTGGTGGCCTGCCCGGTGACGGGGTCGATGACGCCGCACGAGTGCATCTGTTCGGCTTCGTCGTCCTCCGCCGGGGCGTAGCCCATGCCCTTGCGGGTGACGACGTGCACGATCACCGGCCGGCCGAAGCCGCGCGCGTGGCGCAGCGCCGCCTCCACCGCGCGTTCGTCGTGCCCGTCGACCGGACCCACGTACTTGAGCCCGAGATCGGTGAACAGCAGCTGCGGGGACAGGGAGTCCTTGATGCCGGCCTTGACGCTGTGCATGAACCGGTAGGCGAGTTCGCCGAGCAGCGGCAGCGAACGCACCGCGTCGCGGCCCTTCTCCAGCGCCTGCTCGTAGGCCGGCTGCAGCCGCAGGGTGGCCAGGCGGTCGGCGACGCCGCCGATGGTCGGCGCATAGCTGCGGCCGTTGTCGTTCACCACGATGATCACCGGGCGCCGTGACGCAGCGATGTTGTTCAGCGCCTCCCAGCACATGCCGCCGGTGAGCGCGCCGTCCCCGACCACGGCGACCACGTGCCGGTTGCGGTGACCGGTCAGCTCGAACGCCTTGGCCAGGCCGTCGGCGTAGGACAGCGCCGCGCTGGCGTGGCTGGACTCCACCCAGTCGTGTTCGCTCTCCGCGCGCGATGGGTAGCCCGACAGTCCGCCCTTCTTGCGCAGGCCCTCGAAGTCCTGCGCGCGCCCGGTCAGCATCTTGTGGACGTACGCCTGATGACCGGTGTCGAAGATGATCGGGTCATGCGGCGAGTCGAAGACCCGATGCAGCGCCAGCGTCAACTCGACCACGCCGAGGTTGGGCCCGAGGTGTCCACCGGTGGCAGCGACCTTGTGGATCAGGAACTCGCGAATCTCGGCGGCGAGTTCGCGCAGTTGCTGCCCCGACAGGTGTTGCAGATCAGCGGGCCCGCGGATCTGTTCCAGCATCCCGATAGTCTACGCAGCGGCCGCCGGAACAGCAGGGAGCCGGAGGTAGCCGGCCTACGGGGGTCCGAAAAGCTCGACCAGGGTGTCGTGCAGCTCGGGATCCGCCAGCACGACGACCTCGTCGCCGGCCTGAAGTTCGGTGTCACCCCGCACCGGCACCAGGCCGGTGGTGCGGACCACGATGCTCACCCAGATGTCGCCGACCCGGTCACTGAGCCCCTCCACCGTGCACCCCTCGGCGGCCGATCCCGGTGCGACGCTGAAGCGATGAACCCCCTCGGGTTCGTCCGCGAGCCGGACACCGATCTGCCAGGGCTGGGTCTCCACCATGCGCATCGGCAGGTGCAGCAGTTTCGCGACCCCGGGCACCGAGCTGCCTTGCACCAGGACCGAGAAGATCACGACGACGACCACGATGCCGTAGAGGCGTTCGGCGTGGGGGATGTGCGCGGCGCGCAGCAACTCGCCGAGCAGAATCGGCACCGCCCCTTTGAGGCCGGCGAACAGTATGAAGGCGCGTTCGTTTCGCTGGAGTCGCACGCCGACCAGACACGAGCCCACCGCCAGCGGACGAATCAGCGCCGTCAGGGCCACCCCGAGGGCGAGCCCGGGGATCCACACGTCGGGGTGGGCAAGGACGCCGAGGTCGACGGTCAGGCCCAGCACGACGAACGCGACGATTTCGGCCAGCCCGGCCAGGGCGGCGTGGAACCGCTTGATCTCCGGCTTGTAGGGCGCGCGCGCGTCGCCGATCACGATGCCGGCGACGAACACCGCCAGAAATCCCGATCCGTGCGCAAGCGTGGCGATGCCGTACAGCATCAGGCTCGATGCCAGCGTTCGTAGCGGGTAGAGGCCTTCGCTGGGCAGCGCCACGCGGCGCATGAAGACGAGCAGGGCGCGGCCGCCGACGACCCCGACGGCCAGGCCGATCGCCATCTGCAGAACGAATTGCGCGCCCACGCCGGCGAACCCGGCGACGCTGAGGCCGCCGGCGGCGATCAGGCTGGACATCAACGAGATGCCGACCGGATCGTTGGCGCCGGACTCACCCTCGAGGATGGTGCTGCTGCGGCCCCTGATTTCGCGTTTGCCCAGGACGGAGAACACCACGGCAGGATCGGTCGGAGCCACCGCCGTCGCGACCAGCACCGCGGGAAACCAATCGATTCCGCAGACGTAGTGCAGCATCAGCGCGGCGCCGGCGGCGGTGAGGGCGGTACCCAGCACGCCGACCGACAGGATCGGGGCGACCGCCGCGCGGAAACGGGAAGGCCCGATGTGCATTCCGCCGTCGAACAACACCAGCACCAGCGCGACGGTGATGACCTGTTCCACGATCCGCTCGGACGGTGGCTGCACCGCGGGCACGGAGTGCACCACCGCCGCCGTACCGACGAGCACCAGCAGGGGCACCGGGACCTTGAAACGCTCGGTCAGACGGTTCGCCAGCACCGCGATCAGACCGACCGCACTGGAGAACAAGACGATGAGCGCGAACCGCAGACCGTCGTTCACGATCGCGGCACCCGGGGACGGGAAGGCCCTGTGGTGGCGGGCACTCGAGCCTTTCGGTCGGTCGACAGGGACATCGAGGACATCGCCGACCAGACTTCCCGGCACACCGCGACGGAGTCTAGCCGCTCCAGGAGCACTTCACGCGCCGTTACGTCGCCGCCGGCGCTACCCGCGGGTCAACAGGGCGACGCATTCGGTGTGATGGGTGAGCGGGAAGGCGTCGAACACCTTGATCTTCTCGACGGCATAGCCGTGGCGGAGGTAGAGGCCGATGTCGCGCGCAAAAGAGGCTGCCTCGCAACCGATGTGCACCACCCGCGGCACGGCGGCGCCGGCCAGTTGGTCGATGATCTCGCGCCCGGCGCCCGCCCGCGGCGGATCCAGCACCGCCACGTCGGCGCCCGCTCGTTGCGTGCCGAGCACCCGCCGCACCGAGTCGGTGACGACCTGCACCTGTGGCATGTCGTCCAGCGCGACGCGGGCGGCCCGCGTGGCCGCGCGCGAGGTGTCGACGGACAGCACCCGCCCGGTCTCCCCGACCGCGGCGCCGAGCGCGGCGGCGAAGACACCGGCTCCGCCGTAGAGGTCCCAGGCGGTCATGCCGGGAGCGGGCTGCGCCCAGTCGGCGACCAGCCGGCTGTACACCGCGGCCGCGCCGCGGTGCGCCTGCCAGAAGGCGGTCACCGGGATCTGCCAGCTGCGTCCGCCCACCCGCTGCACCGCCTCGTAGCGACCCTCCACCACCTTGGTCGCCGTCTTCCGGCCCTGCCGCAGGGTGCGCACCACGTGGCGCGCGCCGTCATCGTCGACGACGACGTGCAGTTGGGCGGTCGGCGGCCACTTCGAGTCGGCGAGCCCGTCGAGCATGCCGGCCGGCAACTGCGCGCAGCGCAGGTCGGTGACCAGTTCGTCGCTGTGGTAGCGGTGGAAGCCGGGGCGCCCGTCCGCGCCCACATCGAGCCGGACGCGGGTGCGCCAGCCCGTCGGCCCCGAGTCCGACAAAGGCTCGGCGTCACCATTCCAGTGGTGGCCGCCCAGGCGCTCCAGCTGGTTGGCCACGACCTGTGCCTTGAGCGCGCGGGCCGCGTCCGGGGCGGCGAACGCGAGGTCACAACACCCGGCGCCGTCCACGCCGGCGATGGGGCACAGCGATTCGATGCGGTCGGGCGACGGCTCCAGCACCTCCAGAACCTCGGCGTGCCAATAAGATCCGCGGTCGGCGGTGACCCGGACCCGCACCCGCTCACCCGGCAGCGCGTAGCGGACGAACACCACGCGTCCCTCGTGGTGCGCCACACAGCTGCCGCCGTTGGCCGGGGCGCCGGTCACCAACGTCAGCTCGTCGCGCGGGGGCAGCACCGCGTGGGGTGCGCCCGGTATCTCGCGGGTCAATCGAAGATTCCCCGACGGGCGTCACCGGGGGCGGCGTGCGGCTGCAGCGTCTGGAGTCGCTCCGACGAGTTCAGTTGCCACGGAACGGAAGTCACCATCACGTTGGGCATGAACAACAGCCGGCCCTTGAGCCGCAGCGCGCTTTGGTTGTGCAGCGCCTGCTCCCACCAATGGCCCACCACGTACTCGGGAATGAACACGGTGACCACGGTGCGCGGCGACTCCTTGCTGACCCGCTTGACGTATTCGAGTATGGGGCGGGTGATTTCGCGGTATGGCGAGGCGATGACCTTGAGCGGCACGCTGATGTCGCTCTCTTCCCACTGGTGCACCAGCTCGCGGGTCTCCCCCTCGTCGACGCTGACGGTGAGCGCCTCGAGCGCATCCGGGCGGGTCGCGCGGGCGTACGCCAGCGCGCGCAGCGTCGGCAGATGCAGCTTGGACACCAGCACCAGGGCGTGATTGCGGCTGGGCAACACCACGTCGTGCTGGGCGGCGGCCTGCTCCTCCAGCTCCCGGCTGACCGTGCGGTAGTGCCGGTGGATCATCTTCATCATCCCGAAGAGCAAACCCATGGCGAACAGCGCGATCCACGCGCCGGCGACGAACTTGGTCACCAGGACGACCAACAAAACCGCGCCGGTGGAAAGCAATCCGACCGTATTGACGACCCGGGAACGCATCATCTTGCGCCTTACGCGCGGATCGGTCTCGGTGCGCAGCAATCGGGTCCAGTGCCGCACCATGCCGATCTGGCTCAACGTGAACGAAATGAACACGCCGACGATGTACAGCTGGATCAGGGCGGTGACCTCGGCACGGAAGGCGATGATCGCCAGCAGCGCCGCCCCGGACAGGAACAGGATTCCGTTGGAGAACGCCAACCGGTCGCCGCGGGTGTGCAGCTGGCGCGGCAGGTAGCTGTGCTGCGCCAGCACCGAGCCGAGCACCGGGAACCCGTTGAACGCGGTGTTGGCCGCCAGCACCAGGATGAGCGCGGTCACCGTGGCGATCAGCAGGAAGCCGACGTGAAAGCTGCCGAACACGGTTTCGGCCAGCTGTGTGACGAGGGTCTTCTGGTAGTAACCGGGCGGGGCGCCGGTCAGTTGCCGGGCCGGGTCCTCGACCAGCTGAACCCGGATCTGCTGGGCCAGCACGATGATGCCCATCAGCAGGGCCACCGCGATCCCGCCCAGCATCAGCAGCGTCGTCGCCGCGTTGCGCGACTTGGGCTTCTCGAATGCCGGAACCCCGTTGCTGATCGCCTCCACACCGGTCAGCGCGGCGCAGCCCGAGGAGAACGAGCGCGCCACCAGGAATGCCAGCGCGAAGCCGACGACCTGACCGTGCTCGGCGTGCATCTGAAAGCCGGCCGACTCCGCCCGCAGCGGGTTGCCCAGCACGAAGATCCGGAACAGGCCCCAGCCGATCATGATGAACACGCCGACGATGAACGCGTAGGTCGGAATGGCGAACGCCACGCCCGACTCGCGGATTCCGCGCAGGTTCAACGCCATCACCAGCAGGATCGAGGCCACGCAGAACCAGACCTTGTTCTCGGCCACGATCGGGATCGCCGAGCCGATGTTCGCCATCGCCGACGCCGTCGAAACGGCCACGGTGAGAACGTAATCCACCATCAGGGCGCTGGCGACGACCAGGCCGGCGGTGTCGCCCAGGTTGGTCGTGACCACCTCGTAGTCGCCCCCACCCGAGGGGTAGGCGTGCACGTTCTGCCGATAGCTGGCCACCACGACCAGCATCACCGCCGCCACGGCCAGACCGATCCAGGGTGTCAGCGCGTACGCGCTGACACCGGCCACCGAGAGCATCAGGAAGACTTCCTCGGGCGCGTACGCCACCGACGACAAGGCGTCGGAGGCGAACACCGGCAAGGCGATCCGCTTGGGCAGCAGGGTGTGACTCAGCCGGTCGCTGCGTTGCGGCCGACCGATGAGCAACCGACGCGTTGCGGTTGAAAGTTTGGACACGAGAGCCAAGAGTAAGCCCACATGGGTTTGGCGGTAGCTTCGTAGGCGAGAATGTTTGCCGACCCGAAATCGGCTGGCCGACGTGGGTTGCCGATTGGGGCGCAGGACGCAGCCGAGAGGATCGAAAGTGCGAGTAGTGGTGATGGGCTGCGGCCGCGTCGGTTCCTCGGTGGCCGACGGGCTATCGCGGATCGGCCACGACGTCGCGGTCATCGACCGCGACAGCACCGCCTTCAACCGGCTCAGTCCCGAGTACGCCGGGGAGCGGGTGTTGGGGCAAGGGTTCGACCGGGACGTGCTGCTGCGGGCCGGCATCGAGGAGGCCGACGCGTTCGCCGCCGTGTCATCCGGGGACAACTCCAACATCATCTCGGCGCGGCTGGCCCGCGAGACCTTCGGGGTCAAGCGCGTGGTCGCCCGGATTTACGACGCCAAGCGCGCCGAGGTCTACGAACGGCTCGGCATCCCGACGATCGCCACCGTGCCCTGGACCACCGACCGCCTCCTCAACGCCCTGCTGCGGGACACCGAGACCGCCAAATGGCGCGACCCGACCGGCACGGTGGCCGTCGCGGAGGTCGTCCTGCACGAGGAGTGGATCGGGCACCGGATCACCGATCTCGAGCAGGCCACCGGCGCCCGCGTCGCGTTCCTGATCCGGTTCGGTGCCGGCGTCCTGCCGGAGCCCAAGACGGTCATCCAGGCCGGCGACCAGGTCTACGTCGCCGCGATCTCCGGCCGCGCCGCCGAGGCCGTGGCCATCGCGGCGCTGCCACCCAGTGAAGAGTCTTAAGGAGCGGCGAAAATGAAGGTAGCTGTCGCCGGGGCCGGCGCGGTCGGCCGCTCCGTCAGTCGCGAACTCATCGGCAACGGCCATGACGTCACGCTGATCGAGCGCAACCCCGATCACGTCGACGTCGACGCCATCCCGGCGGCGCACTGGCGCCTCGGCGATGCCTGCGAGCTGAGCCTGCTGGAATCGGTGCACCTGCACGAGTTCGACGTGGTGGTGGCCGCAACCGGCGACGACAAGGCCAACGTCGTGCTGAGTCTGCTGGCCAAGACCGAATTCGCGGTGCCCCGGGTGGTTGCACGGGTCAACGACCCGCGCAACGAATGGTTGTTCACCGACGCCTGGGGTGTGGACGTGGCGGTGTCGACCCCACGGATGCTCGCCTCGCTCATCGAAGAGGCCGTCGCGGTCGGTGATCTGGTGCGGCTCATGGAATTTCGCCGGGGCCAGGCCAACCTCGTCGAGATCACCCTGCCCGACGACACGCCCTGGGGCGGCAAGCCGGTGCGCCGACTGCAGCTGCCCCGCGACGCCGCGCTGGTCACCATCCTGCGCGGTCCACGGGTGATCGTGCCCGAGGCCGACGAGCCGTTGGAGGGCGGCGACGAGCTGCTCTTCGTCGCGGTCGCCGAGGTCGAAGAGGACCTGCGCAAGCTGCTGTTGCCGGACGGCCCCGCGCTGGACGACTAGGGCCGCTTGCGATCACCGTTGAGGGCGGTGACCCGCAGCGCCCGGCTTCGCCGCGCTTGCGATCACCGCTAGTCGCGGACGGGATCGGCGTCGACCTGGACGCCGGTGTCACCGACCGCCGACATGGCGCGCTGCGCGGACTTGATCGCCAGGTACGTCGCCAGCGCGGCCGCCACGGTGAGTGGCCACCCCATCGCGATGCGCGCGAAGGCCAGCCAACCGGTCCGGTCGGCGTTGTAGAGCAGCCCCTGGACGACGAACCGGGCGGCGAAGACCAGCACCCAGCAGACCGAGGCGATGTCGAACGCGTAGACGGCCCGCGGGACGTCGCGCCAACCGTGACCGCGCCCGGTGGCCCAGGTCCACACGAACCCCACCAGCGGCCGCCGGATGACGACCGACGCCGCGACGACCACCGCCCACAGCAACGACATCCAGATGCCCACCAGGAAGTAGCCCTTGGACTCCCCCACGATGTAGGCGACGAGCGCGCAGATGGCGACGCCGAAGAACCCGGAGAACGCCGGCTGCGGGGATTCCCGGCGTATCAGCCGCCACAGCAGGACCAGTGCGGCCGCGGCGAGTGCGGAGGCGATCGCCACGAACAGCCCCGACACGCTCGACACAATGACGAAGATCACAACGGGCAGCGACGAATAGATGACGCCGCTGACCCCGCCCGCCTGTCGCATCAGGCGTTCGGCCGTGATACGTCCGGCGGCCGCGCGGTCGGGCGAGCCCGACTCGTCGGGTCCCGGACCCGAGTCGTCGGGTCTCGTCACCGCTGAATTTCGTAGTGCGGGTTGTAGATGGCCTTGGTGCCGTTCTCCAGCGTGCCCAGCCGGCCCCGCACCCGCAGCTTGCGGCCGGAGTCGATGCCGGGAATGCGGCGCTGCCCCAACCACACCAGCGTGACCGTGTCGCTGCCGTCGAAAAGCTCGGCGCGCACACCGCCCGCACAACCCTTGCCGTTACATTCCACGCTGCGCAGCGTGCCGATCATCGTGACCTCTTGGCCACGCTCACAATCGATCGCCCGTTGCGCGCCGGTAAGGGCTACCTCGTCGGACAACTCTTCGGAGTCGCGTTGCTCCGGAGCCTCCGTCAATCGGCGGCTGAGCCGGCGCAGATATCCTTGGGCCCCCATGGCCCCTCCTGACAATGCTGATAAGCCTTGGCGCTTCCATTCATGCCAACGGACACCGTAGACCTCTTGGTTCCCCCACGCCAACCGAGTCAAACGTCGTGTTGGAGCGCGACTCAACGCCGGGGCACTATCTGGGGGTGGCTGTCGATCTGCGGGGTGTCACCGTCGTGTTGTTGCCCGGTACGGGCTCCGACGACGACTACATTCGCCGGGCATTTTCCGGTCCGTTGCGCGAGGTCGGCGCCGTGCTGGCGGCGCCGCCGCCCCACCCGGACCGGTTGATCGAGGGCTACGTTTCCGCGTTGGACGCCGCCGCGCGAACGGGCCCGATCGCCGTCGGCGGGGTGTCGATCGGCGCGGCGGTGGCGGTCGCCTGGGCACTGGCCCACGCTCAGAAGGCGGTTGCCGTGCTGGCCGCGCTGCCGGCCTGGGCCGGGGCGCCGGACGCGGCGCCCGCCGCCCTCGCGGCACGCCATACCGCGTCGCAGCTGCGCGCCGAGGGACTGGGGACAACCACCGGCCAGATGCGGGCTTCCAGTCCGCCCTGGCTCGCCGACGAGCTGGCCCGGTCCTGGCGCGCGCAGTGGCCCCAGCTGCCCGACGCCATGGACGAGGCCGCCGCCTACGTGGCGCCCAGCCGCGCGGAACTGGCCGGGCTGGCGGCCCCGCTGGCCGTGGCCGCCGCCGTCGACGACCCCGTCCATCCGCTTGGGGTGGCTTCCGAGTGGGTCGACGCCGCGCCGCGCGCGGCCCTGCGGACGGTGACGCTGGAGCAGATCGGCTCCGACCCCGCCGCGCTGGGCGCGGCGTGCCTGGACGCGCTCGCCGAGGCGGGCTGAGCGGGTCAGCCGCCGGTGGTGCGCAGCTGCTGCATCGCCGAGCCCTCGGCGCTGCGGCGCGCCGCCGGCTCGTTGGCCCCTTCCTGCGCCGCGGCTTGTTGCGCCTGGGCCTGCTGGGCGGCCGCGGCTTCCCGCAATTGCTGCGCCATCGGCTCCGGCAGCTGCACGCTCAACGGCGTGCGGACGGGAAGCGGTGTGTCGCCGCGGCGAACCACGGTGTCGGCCAACGCGGCTCGCGCCTCCTGCTCGAGGGCTTCCATCGTCTCGTGCGGGCCGTTGATGACGCAGCGGATCATCCAGCGGTATCCGTCGACCCCGATGAAGCGCACCGCGCCGGAGGCGGAGCCGACGACCTCGCGGCCCCAGGGGCCGTCCTTGATGCTGACTTTGGCCGAGTCCTTGCGCAGCGACTCGGCGAGCTCGCCGGCGACTTCGCGCCAGAGGCCACCCGTCTTCGGCGCCGCGTAGGCGGCGATGGTGAAGCGGCCGTTGGGCGTGACCACCCACACGGCGCTGGGAACGCCCGTCTCGGTCAGTTCGACCTGCAGCTGGCCCGCCTCCGGCATGGGAATGAGGACCGACCCCAGGTCCAGGCGCGCGAGCTCGGCGACCGACGGGTCGTCGAAATCGTCGATGTCGAATGGGCCCTCGAGTTCTTCGATTTCGTCGGAGGCCTCGTCGCCGGGCAGCGTGATGTCGCCGCCCACCGGGGTCTCTTCGCTGTCGTCGTCGCGTGAACGATTACCGAACGCAGCCATCAGCGGCGCTCCTCCCCACTGCATCGTCGCCGGCGCGCATCACAGACTCGCATGTCCGCCGGAGGAACCGTGGCCACCATCGCCACGGGAGGTTTCGGCCAGGCCCGCCTCGTCGAACGACGACACCTCGACCAGCTCGACCAGCTCGACCCGCTGCACCAGCAGCTGGGCGATGCGGTCGCCGCGATGCACCACGATGGGCTCGGCCGGGTCCAGATTGATCAGGGCGACCTTGATCTCGCCGCGATACCCGGCGTCGATGGTGCCCGGACTGTTGACGATCGAAAGCCCAACGCGCGACGCCAATCCCGAACGCGGGTGCACCAGGCCGACCATCCCGAACGGAATCGCGACGGCCACGCCCGTGCGCACCAGCGCGCGCCGTCCCGGCTCCAGCTTGAGGTCTTCCGCGCTGTAGAGATCGACGCCCGCGTCGCCCTGGTGGGCGCGCGTGGGCAGTGGCAGCTCGGGATCGAGGCGAACGATGGCCAGACTGGTCGACACGGGGCCACAGATTACCCTTGACTGCGTGTCCGATACGCGCGTCGCGCCGCACAGTGTGCGATATCGCGAACGACTGTGGGTGCCGTGGTGGTGGTGGCCGCTGGGCTTCGGGCTGGCGGGGCTCATCGCTTTCGAAGTCAACATGGGTGTCGCCCCCGGGCCGTCCTGGCTGCCGTACGCCACCCTTTTCGCGGTGGCCGCCGGCACGCTGCTGTGGCTGGGCCGCATCGAGATCCGCGTGACCGCTGACCCGAACGTCCCGGGTGGGGTGGAACTGTGGGCCGGCGAGGCGCACCTCCCGGTCACCGCGATCGCCCGCTCCGCCGTGGTGGCCCCGTCGGCCAAGTCCGCGGCCCTGGGCCGCCAGCTCGACCCGGCGGCTTATGTGCTGCACCGGGCCTGGGTCGGGCCGATGATCCTGGTGGTGCTGGACGATCCTGACGACCCCACGCCGTACTGGCTGGTGAGCTGCCGCCATCCGGAGCGGGTGCTGTCGGCATTGCGAAGCTGACCGGCGTAAACGGTCAGGCCGCGCAGTCGGTACAGATCATCACGCCGTTCTTCTCGCTGGCCAGCCGGCTGCGGTGTTGCACCAGGAAACAGCTGGAGCAGGTGAACTCGTCAGCCTGCTTCGGGATGACGCGGACCGACAGTTCTTCCCCGGACAGGTCGGCGCCAGGCAACTCGAAAGACTCAGCGGTCTCGGATTCGTCGACGTCGACGACGGCCGAAGCCGCCTCGTTGCGTCGTGCTTTGAGCTCCTCCAGCGAGTCCTCCGAAACATCGTCGGTCTCGGTGCGCCGTGGAGCGTCGTAGTCGGTAGGCATACCTATTCCCCTGCCCTATTGCCTCTTCATGCCTCGTAATGTCAGGCATCGCTTTGTACCAGCGTCGAACGCATCCACCAAATGATTCGTGCCCGTATGACGGCCCGTTAATGTGTGATTTACGTCACACCACCATTGTGGGCCTTGCGTTCGCCTTTGAACAGTGCGTTTAGGGTGCGATTAGAGTGCACCTGTGGTCGCACAAATCACCGAGGGTACCGCCTTCGACAAGCACGGTCGGCCGTTCCGGCGCCGCAATCCCCGGCCCGCCATCGTCGTGGTGGTCTTCCTCGTCGTGGTGACTGCCGTGGTGTGGACGATCGCGTTGACCCGGCCGGCGAAGGTGCACGAGGTCGCGGTCTGCAATCCGCCGCCAAAGGCGACCGGATCGGCGCCGGCTCAGCTCGGTGAGCAGGTGTCCCGAAGCGCGATGATGGACGTCACGCCCGCCAAGCTCAGCGACACCAAGGTCCGCGTGCTCAACGCCAGCGGCCGCGGCGGCCAGGCCGGCGACGTGGCCGGCGCGATGAAGGACCTCGGGTTTGCGCAGCCGACCGCCGCCAACGATCCCCTCTACGCCGGCACCCGGCTCACCTGCCAGGGTCAGATCCGGTTCGGCACGGCCGGGCAGGCCACCGCGGCGGCGGTTTGGCTGGTGGCGCCGTGCATGGAGCTGTTCAACGACAACCGCGCCGACGACTCCGTCGACCTGGCGTTGGGGACGGACTTCACCGCGCTCGCCCACAACGACGACATCGATGCCGTGCTGGCCACCCTGCGCCCCGGCGCCGCCGAGCCGTCCGACCCCTCGCTGCTCACCAAGATCCACTCGAGCAGCTGCTGACGCAGCTCAGTCGAGAATCGGGTCGAGGCCGTCGATTTCGTCCAGGGCGGCCAGCAGCTCGTCGGCGATCCCCGGCGCGGCGGCCAGCACCAGGCCGGCGCCGTCGGTGCCGGGCGGCGGCAGGCAAACCCGGGCCCCCGCCTCGGCCGCGATCAGCGCGCCCGCGGCGCAATCCCATGGCTGCAGGCCGTGCTCGTAGAACGCGTCGAGCCGGCCCGCCGCGACCATGCACAGATCCAGGGCCGCCGAGCCGATGCGACGAACGTCGCGCACCATCGGCAGCAGCCGCGCCAACAAGTCGGCCTGCGCCGCCCGGCGCTGCCGTGCGTACCCGAAACCGGTGCCCAGCAACGCCATCGACAGGTCGTCCACCGTGGCGCACCGCAGCGGCCGTACCCCCTCCTGGTCGATGACGTGCGCGCCCAGTCCGGTCGCCGCCGAGTACACCCGCTCGCCCACGACGTCGGCGACCGCGCCCGCCACCGACACGCCGTCCACTTGGACACCGATCGACACCGCGTAGGCGGGAATGCCGTAGACGAAGTTCACCGTGCCGTCGATGGGGTCGAGCACCCAGGTGACCGCGTCCGCGGCCGTGCCCGCCGGGTCGGCCGGCCCCCCGCCCTCCTCACCCAGAATCGGGTCACCGGGCCGCAATTCGGCCAGCCGGTCCCGCAGCAGGCGCTCGGTCTCCGTGTCGACGACGGTCACCGGATCGGTGGGGGTGCTCTTCGACCACACCGCGCCGTCGCCCGAAAGCTTCGAACCCGCCGCGGCTCCGCCGAAGACCTCGGCCCGGCGGCGCCGGACGAACGCGGCAGCTTCCGTGGCCAACGTCTCGGCGACCGTGCGCAGCCGGGCGGGCTCGTCATCAACTCGGGTCACCGGTCTATCGCATCACAGCCGCCACGGCCCCGCAGATACCCCGTAGCCGCACCGGCGCCGGGCTAAGGTGGGCGCACAGCCCAAGTCACGCCCAGGAGCTTCGATGACCAGCACCGAGTCGACCACGGAAACGCCCGGCGCCGGCGCCGCCGTCGGCACACCACAGCGTCGGGGATTCGGCATCGACGTCGGCGGCAGCGGCATCAAGG
>NZ_LZJG01000519.1:0-1380 GCF_001667785.1 Mycobacterium sp. E3247
GAGAAGGCCCGCGAGGTCCGCGACACCTCACTGAAGGTGCCGCACGGCGAGTCCGGCAAGGTCATCGGCATCCGGGTGTTCTCCCGCGAGGACGACGACGAGCTGCCGGCCGGTGTCAACGAGCTGGTCCGCGTGTACGTGGCCCAGAAGCGGAAGATCTCCGACGGCGACAAGCTCGCCGGCCGGCACGGGAACAAGGGTGTGATCGGCAAGATCCTGCCGGCCGAGGACATGCCGTTCCTGCCGGACGGGACCCCGGTGGACATCATCCTGAACACCCACGGTGTGCCCCGACGGATGAACATCGGCCAGATCCTGGAGACGCACCTCGGTTGGGTCGCCAAGTCCGGCTGGAACATCGACGGTTCACCCGAGTGGGCGGCCAACCTGCCCGCGGATCTGCTGCACGCGCAGCCGAACCAGATCGTGTCGACGCCGGTGTTCGACGGCGCCAAGGAGGAGGAGCTGCAGGGCATGCTGTCGTGCACGCTGCCCAACCGCGACGGCGAGGTCATGGTCGACGGCGACGGCAAGGCGGTGCTCTTCGACGGCCGCAGCGGTGAACCGTTCCCGTATCCGGTGACGGTCGGCTACATGTACATCATGAAGCTGCACCACCTGGTGGACGACAAGATCCACGCCCGCTCCACCGGCCCGTACTCGATGATCACCCAGCAGCCGCTGGGTGGTAAGGCGCAGTTCGGTGGCCAGCGGTTCGGTGAGATGGAGTGCTGGGCCATGCAGGCCTACGGCGCCGCGTACACGCTGCAGGAGTTGTTGACCATCAAGTCCGACGACACGGTCGGCCGGGTCAAGGTGTACGAGGCGATCGTCAAGGGCGAGAACATCCCGGAGCCGGGCATCCCCGAGTCGTTCAAGGTGCTGCTCAAGGAGCTGCAGTCGCTGTGCCTGAACGTCGAGGTGCTCTCCTCGGACGGCGCAGCGATCGAGCTGCGCGAGGGCGAGGACGAGGACCTGGAGCGGGCCGCGGCCAACCTGGGAATCAACCTGTCCCGCAACGAATCCGCCTCCGTCGAGGATCTCGCTTAATTCAGTTAGTTACTAAACCCGCAAGGGGAAAGGAAGTTACGTGCTCGACGTCAACTTCTTCGATGAACTCCGTATCGGCCTGGCCACCGCGGAGGACATCAGGCAATGGTCTTACGGCGAGGTCAAGAAGCCGGAGACGATCAACTACCGCACGCTGAAGCCGGAGAAGGACGGCCTGTTCTGCGAGAAGATCTTCGGACCCACTCGCGACTGGGAGTGCTACTGCGGCAAGTACAAGCGCGTCCGCTTCAAGGGCATCATCTGTGAGCGCTGCGGCGTCGAGGTGACCCGCGCCAAGGTGCGCCGGGAGCGGATGGGCCACATCGAGCT
>NZ_LZJG01000520.1:0-5319 GCF_001667785.1 Mycobacterium sp. E3247
GCGCGCGCCGGAAACGCGAAGCGGCCACTGATTTTGTTCGTCCTGGGGATGGGGCGATCGGGGACGTCGGCACTGACGCGGGTCCTTTCGTTGTGCGGCGCCACGCTACCGGCGGGAATGATGGGTGCCGACGAGATCAACCAGCGCGGCTACTGGGAGCCTCGGGCATCGCTCCTGCTTAACAGGTCGATCCTGGAGCGCCGCGGCAGCGCCTGGTGGGACCCATCACTGCGCGTGCTCGAGGAAGGTGCCTTCACCTCGGCGGAGAGGGCGGCGGCCACCGCCGACATCGCCGCTTACCTCAAGTCGCTGCCGGACGCACCACTGTTGGTCATCAAGGACCTGCAGATCGTGGTGCTCTGGGAGATGTGGTTCGAGGCGGCACGTGCGGCGGGCCTTGATGTCGCCGTTGTGATCGCGGTGCGTCATCCGCAGGAGGTGATCGCGTCGCTCGGGAAGGCCACCGGGGCGTCACCGGAACTCGCGAGCGCCCTGTGGTTGAAGGGAAACCTGCTGGCCGAGCGCCAGTCGCGCGGCGTGCCCCGGGTGTTCGTCGAGTACACGCAGCTTCTCGAGAACTGGCGTCGCGAGATGAAGCGGATCTCCGCCGCGCTGGAGATCGACCTGCGCGCCGAGGAGGAAAGCGCAGTCGACGAGTTCCTCACCCCCGATCTGCGGCGTAACCGCGACAGTGGGCCCGTGATCGATCGCTTCGGCGCAGACTGGATGTCGGCGGTCTACGAGGTGATGCACGCGGCGGCGCTGGACGGGCCGCCAGGCGTGGTGACACTGGATCGTGTGTTCGAGGCCTATCGGGCCAGCGAGCATGATTTCCGGCTCGCGTTGGAGGATGCCCGCGGCCACTCCAGAAGCCTCACTGCCAGGCTGCTTCGGCCCTCCCTCATGAAGCCGGTGCTCGAGGTTGTCGCGATGACGCACCGGCGCAAGGGAACCTGGGCCTAGCCGCCGAGCTTCTCCCGGCTGGCCAACGCGCCCGAGTCATCCGAATGTTAAGTAAGCAAAACAAATATGCAAAATTGACGCCCGCGTCACCGAATCGCGCTAAAGTAGTTAACGCACCATGATCCGATCATTCGCTCGTCAGGGGAGAGCCTGATCCTGCAGAGGTGCAGGGGGACGGTGTCGTCTTTGTGCCAAAGACGTTGAGGTGGATTGAGTTTCATTTCTCGACGTCGCAGTGCACACCGGGCAAAGACGGTCTTGACTGTGACGGCGTTGCCGTGCGCGAGAGCTCGAGACGGGCGCGGAACCGAGAAGTCATGGGTGGCAACCGAGTTCGCATGTAGCCAGGTGCACCGAAAGGTCTGCGTTTGCAATGAGATTTGCCCGGATCGCGAAATCTGCTGAAACTGCTCACCCCGTCCGTCGCCCGGTCATTGTCTTCGTGTTGGGCCCACAGCGCTCGGGAACGTCGGCGATCACGCGGGTTCTCTCGCTGTGCGGTGGAACGCTTCCCGCCGGGATGTTGGGCGCGGATGCGAACAACCCGCTCGGCTATTGGGAACCACGGGCAGCCATCACTCTCAACGAGTCGATCCTGCGGCGTCACGGCAGCAATTGGTACGATCCGTCACTGCGTTTGCTGGACGACGCCGCGTTCGGCTCCCGAGAGAGGGCCGCCCACGTCGCCAAGATCGCGGACTACCTCTCCACGCTGCCGGCGGCCCCGCTGTTGGTGATCAAGGAGCCCCGGATAACCACACTGTCCGACCTGTGGTTCGAGGCGGCACGCACGGCCGGGTTCGATGTCGCGGCGGTCATCGCGGTGCGCCAGCCGCAGGAGGTCATCAAGTCGATTGCCGCGTCCTGGCGTGTCTCGCCGGCGCTCGCCAGCGCGATCTGGGTGAAATACAACCTGCTGGCCGAGCGCCACACGCGCGGCGTGACGCGGGTGTTCGTCGACTACGCCAACCTGCTCGACGACTGGCGCCGGGAGGTGAAGCGAATCTCGGTGGCGCTCCCAATGGAATTGAGCGCGGACGAAGAACAGCCGGTCGAGGACTTCCTGCAGCCCGACCTGCGACGCCAACGACACAGCGGCCCGGTAGCGGATCTCTTTGGTACCGACTGGATTTCGGCTGTCTACGAAACACTGTGCGCGGCGGCGCTGGACGAGCCCGTGGACAGGGGCACGCTGGATCGGGTCTTCGAGTCCTACCGCGGGTGCGAACGCGATTTCCGCCAGGCCTTCCAGGATTTTCACGGATTGTCCAACAGCATGCTGTTCCGCGTCTTCCCGCCCATGATCGCGGGCCCGGTGATGGAGGTGCTCGCGATGGCCCATCGGCGCAGGGGCACCTGGGCCTAGCGGTACCCGGCCGGGACCGGCAATCCCGCTGACCCGCGAGGGTGCCCGATATGATCGACCGGACCGTGCTGTCGGCAACGTGCGCGCGTCCTACCTGCAGACCAATGGGAGGTCCCGGCTCTTGTCAGCTTCCGTGCTCATCACCGGCGGGGCGGGGTTCATCGGGTCGGCACTGTCGCACCGTCTCGTCGGGGACGGTTACGACGTCGCGGTGATGGACGTCTTGCACCCCCAGGTGCATGGGGGAGACCGGCCGCTCGACCTGCCGTCGTCGGTGCGGTTGTTCACCGGCGACGTCACGCACGCTCCCGATTGGGACGCGGTGCTGCGGCTGTGTCGTCCCTCGCAGGTCGTCCACCTGGCGGCCGAAACCGGAACGGCGCAGTCCCTGTCGCAAGCCACGCGCCACGGTTCGGTGAACGTGGTGGGCACCACCCAGCTCCTCGACGCCTTGAGCCGCGCGGGAATCGTTCCCGACCAGCTGGTACTGGCGTCGTCGCGGGCCGTCTACGGCGAAGGCGCCTGGCAAGCCGGCGGCCAGGTGTTCTACCCGCCGCCGCGCAGCCACGCCCAGCTCGTCGCCGGCCAGTGGGATCCCCCGGGGCCCGGCGGTGCACCTGCGGTGCCGCTGCCCAGCTGCGCGAGCGGGACGGAGCCCCGGCCGACCAACGTTTACGCCGCGACCAAGCTCGCCCAGGAGCACCTGCTGGCGGCCTGGACGGCCGCGCACGACACCAACGTCAGCGTGCTCCGTCTCCAGAACGTCTACGGTCCGGGCCAGTCGCTGACGAATTCGTACACCGGAATCGTCGCCCTGTTCGCCCGGTTGGCGCGCGAGGGTCAATCGCTGGAGGTGTACGAAGACGGCCGCATCGTGCGGGATTTCGTCTACATCGATGACGTCGTAGACGCCCTGTACTCGGCCCTGCAGCGGCCCGCGACCGGATCGCGACGCCTCGACATCGGGTCGGGCAACGGGACCACCATCCACGAGCTGGCCGACAAAGTGGCCGCCATGTGCGACGCGCCTGCTCCGACCGTTGTCGCGAAATTTCGTGACGGTGACGTGCGCGCCGCCAGCTGCGACATCGGACAAGCCGAGGCCGAGCTGGACTGGCGCCCGAAGTGGACGCTCGACGACGGCCTGCCCGCATTGCTCGAATGGATCGGCAAGCAGTCCGAATCCTCCGGCTGACCGAACCGACGAGCCGCCTTCGCCGTGTCAAGAGCCATCACTTGGCCGCCCGGGTCGGCCGCGCGTCCAGCAAACGGCGCGGCTTTCGATGCGGGGTGGCGGCCGTCGGAAGCATATGATGGTCCGCAGGGGGCTGACCGGTGGTCAGGCGACAAGTCACTCGTTGGCTACGCGGTACAGGTGAGGGGGGTCAAGGGTTGGCGAACATGACGGAAAGATGTGAAACGCGTTGGCGGCCGGGGCGAACGTCTAGGCTGGTCAACGGGAGGAAATTCGTGCGAACCGGGGGGAAGTCTTGACCGTTGCCGATCGCGGCATGCGATCTTCATTCGTGGACACGCGATCGGCGTACCTCGACTTGCTCCGCCGCAACCTCACCCGGTACGGCAGCGACGAGTTGGTGCCCGTCGGTTGGTACTCCTTCGGACGGCCGATCCTGAGCACCCGCAAATTCATGATGGTGCGCAAGCGCCCGTTCAATCCGCATGCGCGCGGCCTCGGGCTCGATTGGCCCGCGGATGCCTTGACGATGATCGGCATGCAGCGGCTGACCAGTTTGCAGCAGTGCGTCGAGACCGCGCTGAACGAGGACGTTCCGGGCGACTTGGTCGAGTGCGGCGTGTGGCGCGGCGGGGCGTCGATCCTGATGCGTGCCGTGCTGTCCGCCTACGGCGACAAGAAGCGACGTGTGTGGCTGGCCGATTCGTTCGAGGGGGTTCCGCCCCCGGACACCGCGCATTACGAGGCGGACAGGGGAATCCGGCTGCACCGCGCCGCCGGCGTGCTCGCCGTGCCGGAAGAGCAGGTCAGGGCGAATTTCGAGCGCTACGGGTTGCTGGATGACCAGGTTCGTTTTGTGCCGGGCTGGTTCAAGGACACGCTGCAGGATGCGCCGATCGATCGCATCTCGGTCTTACGGCTCGATGGCGACCTGTACGAATCGACGATCCAGGCGCTCGATGCGCTTTATCCGCGGCTGTCGCCGGGCGGTTTCTGCATCGTCGATGACTACCACGCGATCGAGGCGTGCCGGCAAGCGGTCACGGACTACCGGACAAAGCATGGAGTGACCGCCGAGATCGAGGAGATCGACGGCACCGGGGTGCTGTGGCGTAAGGAATGACGAGCCGCTGCGCCGTCGCTGAGTAGCCCGCGCCGATGGGGGCATTCGCCGATATCTAAGGTGATCTCGGTGCATCATTGCCGCCGATGGCACAACTGGAGGGCTTGTAATCGCGATGAAAATGGTGCTGGCGAGCTATGGCACTCGCGGCGACATCGAGCCTTCGGTGGTGGTCGCCCGGGAACTCGTCCGCAGAGGCCACGACCTGGTGATGGCGGTCCCGCCCGACTCGATCGCGTTCACCGAGGCGGCCGGGCTGGCGGCCGTCCCGTACGGGCTGGAATCGCAGGCGTGGCTGGACCTGTACCGCAACTTCTGGACGTCGTTCTTCGGCGCCTTCTGGCGGGTCCGGGAGATGAGGTCGATGTGGCGCGAGATGTGGGATCTCAGCGACCGGTGCTGGGCGCAGATGAACACCACCCTGGTGTCGCTTGCCGAGGGCGCTGACCTGCTGTTGGCCGGGCAAAGTTATCAGGAGCCCGCCGCCAACGTCGCGGAGTACTACGACATCCCGTTGGCCACGCTGCATCACGTCCCCATGCGACCGAACGGCCAGACCGTTTCGATGCTGCCGGCCCCGTTGGGGCGCTCGGCGATGACGGCGTTCGACTGGTTCAGTTGGCGCCTCAACAAGAAGGTCGAGGATGCGCAGCGCCGCGAACTCGGCCTGCC
>NZ_LZJG01000521.1:0-29827 GCF_001667785.1 Mycobacterium sp. E3247
GCAACCCGCCGTCACCGATGTCGTCGAGCAGTACGTCGAGCGCGCGGCCGGCGTGCGGCGCGGCACCGGCCCGGTGCAGCTGGCCGGCTTCGACCAGCCGGCTCCTCCGGCCGACGAGCCGCCCGCGCCGCCGGCCGACGCCATGCCGCCCGCCGCTCCGGCGGACCTGCCCCCGGCGCCTCCCGCCGACGTGCCGCCGGCGCCCCCAGCCGACGACTTCCGCGGCTTCGTGCCGGCCAACATGCCGCAGGAGGTTTCCACGGTCGGCTACACGAAGCAGCTGTGGGACGCCATCCGGGCGCAGGACATTCAGGGCAACGACGCGCTGGACGCGATCGCGCAGCCGTCCCCGGCCACCTGAGTTCCGCAAGTCAGACTGCCCGGCACGCCTCGAACGTCGACGCTTCGGGGCGTGCCGGCATTCCAATCGTCACGGCGTTACGCCGAGCCCACCCATTCTTCTGTTCCGTCGTCGAAGAACTGGTGTTTCCACACCGGTAGCCGCGCCTTGATCTCGTCGACCAGCAGGGCACAGGTCGCGAACGCCTCCTCGCGGTGGTCGGCGGCCACCGCCGCCACCAGCGCCGCCTCGCCGATGCGCAGCACCCCGATCCGGTGGCTCGCCGCAACGGCGCGCACCCCGCTCGACTGTTCCGCGACGTCGGAGACCACCTTGGCCAAGACTTGCTCAGCCGACGGATGCGAGGAGTACTCCAGCCGCACCACCCGACGCCCGCCGTCGTGGTCCCGGATCATGCCGACGAAGCCGACGATGGCGCCGGCCGACTGATGGCCCACCAATTCTTCGTGCTCGGCCAAGAAGATCGGGTGATCGGTCATGGCCGCGCGGACCACGAGCGTCATTGCTGGTGATCTCCTCCGGCGAGCTGATCGAGCGCGTGATCGAGCACGTCGGCGAGCACACCCAGGCCGTCGCGCACCCCGCCGGGTGAACCCGGCAGGTTGACGATCAGCGTCCGGCCCGCCACGCCGCAAACGCCGCGTGACAACACCGACGTCGGCACCTTGGGCAGCCCCGACCGGCGAATGGCGTCGGCCAGCCCCGGGACCATGTAGTCCAGCACCGCCACGGTCTGGTCGGGGGTGCTGTCGCTCGGCGAGATGCCGGTGCCGCCGGAGGTGATGATGACGTCCACGCCGTCGCGGACCGCCTTGCGCAGGGCGTCGCCCACCGGATCACCGTCGGCGACCACCTCCGGCTCGGGGAACGAAAACCCCCGCTCACCGAGCCATTCGGCGATGATCGGCCCGCACCGGTCGTCGTACACTCCCGCCGACGCGCGAGTCGAGGCGATGATGATGCGGGCGGATCGGGTGCCCATCACCTCTCCCACGTTCCGGTCTTGCCGCCTTCCTTGCGCAGCACCCGAATGCCATCGAGGCGTGCGGCAGGGTCGACCGCTTTGATCATGTCGTAGAGCGTCAGTCCGGCCACGCTGACGGCGGTCAGCGCCTCCATTTCCACGCCCGTGCGGTCGGTGCTTCGGACCGTCGCGGTGATCTCGATGTCGGACTCCCCCACGGTGAATTCCACGTCGACTCCGGTGAGCGCCAACTGGTGGCAGAGCGGTATCAGGTCGCTGGTGCGCTTGGCCGCCAGGATGCCCGCCACCCGGGCGGTGGCCAGTGCGTCGCCCTTGGGCAGGCCCCCGGCCGAGATCAGCTCCACGACGCGCGGCGACGTGTGTAAGGCACCCGCGGCGACGGCGGTGCGCTTGGTCGCGCCCTTGTCGCTGACGTCGACCATGTGCGCCGCACCACGGTCATCCAGGTGTGACAGCGCGCCCGGAGGGGATTCACCCGACGTCCAGCTCGCCGGGGGCTTGGCGGCCTCGGAGGCCCTAGCCATCCTGGCGCCTACCGGTTAACGACGGTGACCGGGTGCAGGTAGGGCAGGTCCGTGGAGGGCAGCGGGAACACCATCTCGCCGAAGGGCGACAACGCCCCCGTCCGGTCGGTCACGAGTTCGCTCACCGCGTGGTCGTCGGGGTCCGTCGTCGGCCACCCGTTGTCGACATACCTGGTTTTGCGGGCTTTGCCCTCAGCAGTGTCAGCCACGCCGTCCATTCTGACAGGTCGCTCTTGCGCGCGTCGTGCAAGATCGCCAGTTCGGCCGACGAGCTGCCGGCGTTCGTTGCCTGCTCAGCACCCGCCGACTGTTTTACGCTGGTCAGCAATGACCGACAACACCCCGGATATTCCGCTGGGGTCGTGGCTGGCCGACTTGCCCGACGAGCGGCTGATCCGCCTGCTAGAGCTGCGGCCGGACCTCGCCCAGCCGCCGCCCGGCAGCATCGCTGCGCTGGCCGCCCGCGCGCAGGCCCGCCAGTCGGTCAAGGCCGCCACCGACGAGCTCGACTTCCTGCGGCTGGCGGTGCTCGACGCGTTGTTGGTGCTGCAGGCCGATGCCACGCCGGTGCCCACGGCAAAACTGTTCGCCCTGATCGGTGAACGCGCTCCCGAGTCCGACGTGATGGGGGCGTTGGACGATCTCCGGGAGCGCGCGCTGGTCTGGGGCGATGCGGCGTTGCGCGTCGCACCCGACGCCGGCGCCGCCCTGCCGTGGCACCCGGGCCAGGTCACCCTCGAGGCCGCGTCTCGCACCGGCGAGGAGATCGCCGGTCTCATCGACGGGTTGACTCAGGCGCAGCTCGACGTGCTGGAGAAGCTCCTCGAGGGTTCCCCGTTGGGCCGCACCCGTGACGCCGCGCCCGGCGCCCCCGCGGACCGGCCGGTGCCCCAGCTGCTGGCGATGGGCCTGTTGCGACGCATCGACGCCGAGACGGTGATCCTGCCCCGCCACGTCGGGCAGGTGCTGCGCGGCGAACGGCCCGGGCCCATGCGACTGACGGCGCCTGACCCGGTGGTGTCGACCACCACCACCGACGACGTCGACGCGGCGGTGGCCGGGGCCACCATCGACCTGTTGCGCGAACTCGACGTTCTCATCGAAACTCTGGCCGCCGCACCGGTTTCCGAGCTACGCAGCGGTGGGTTGGGAATTCGTGACGTCAAACGGCTCAGCAAGACCACCGGCATCGACGAGTCACGGCTGGGGCTCATTCTCGAGGTGGCGGCCGCGGCCGGCCTGATCGCGAGCGGGATGCCCGACCCGGAACCGGCCACCGGCGAGGGGCCGTACTGGGGGCCGACCGTGGCCATCGACCGGTTCACGGCCATGCCCACCGCCGAACGCTGGCAGCTGCTGGCCAGTAGCTGGCTCGACCTGCCGAGCCGGCCGGCCTTGATCGGAACCCGCGGTCCCGACGCCAAACCCTATGGCGCCCTTACCGATGCGCTGTACTCGACCGCCGCGCCGCTGGATCGCCGGCTGTTGCTGGGCACGCTGGCGCAATTGCCCGCGGGCGCCGGCGTCAACGCCGCCGAGGCGTCGGCTGCCCTCGTGTGGCGGCGACCGCGCTGGGCCAGGCGGTTGCAGCCGGGGCCCGTGGGTGACCTGCTGGCCGAGAGCCAGGCGTTGGGGCTGGTGGGACGGGGGGCGCTCAGCACCCCTGCTCGGGCACTACTGGACGAAGGCGCCGACGCCGCGGTCGACGCCATGGCGCGGGCCCTACCCAAACCGATCGATTACTTCCTGATCCAGGCCGACCTGACCGTCGTCGTGCCGGGTCCACTGCAGCGCGACCTCGCCGAGCAGCTGGCCGCGGTGGCCACCGTCGAATCGGCCGGCACCGCGATGGTGTACCGCGTCAGCGAGCAGACGATCCGGCATGCGCTCGACGTCGGTAAGACCCGCGACTGGATGCACGCCCTGTTCGCCAAGCACTCTAAAACTCCTGTCCCCCAAGGACTTACCTATCTCATCGACGATGTCGCACGCCGGCACGGCCAGCTGCGGATCGGGATGGCGGCCTCGTTCGTACGCTGCGAGGACCCCGCGCTGCTGGCCCAGGCCGTCGCCGCCCCCGCGACCGAGGGCGTGCAACTGCGCGCCCTGGCGCCGACGGTCGCGGTGTCTCCGGCGCCGATCGCCGAGGTGCTGCTCGCATTGCGGGCCGCGGGCTTCGCCCCCGCCGCCGAGGACTCCACCGGCGCCATCGTCGACGTCCGGCCGCGGGGCGCCCGGGTGCCCACGCCCCAGCAGCGGCGGCCCTACCGCCCGATGCCGCGTCCCAACACCGAGAGCCTCAACGCCGTGGTCGCGGTGCTGCGAAAGGTGACCGCCGCGCCGTTCGGCAACATTCGCGTCGATCCGGCGGTCACCATGTCGCTGTTGCAGCGTGCGGCCAGGGAACAAGACACGCTGGTGATCGGTTATCTAGACGCGGCCGGCGTCGCCACCCAGCGCGTCGTGTCGCCGATCACCGTCCGGGGCGGTCAGCTGACCGCCTTCGACTCGGCGTCCGGGCGGCTGCGCGACTTCGCCATCCACCGCATCACGTCGGTGGTGTCGGCCAACGGTCGATAATGGATTGCGGCGAGGCACGCCCGCGAGACGATGAGCGCGCCCGCGAGACGATGAGAAGGAGTTGGGCCATTGACTGACGGCCCGTTGATTGTGCAGTCCGACAAGACGGTGCTGCTCGAGGTCGACCACGAGTTGGCCGGCGCGGCGCGTGCCGCCATCGCGCCCTTCGCCGAGCTCGAGCGCGCGCCCGAGCACGTGCACACCTACCGCATCACGCCGTTGGCGCTGTGGAATGCCCGCGCCGCCGGTCACGACGCCGAACAGGTGGTCGACGCGCTGGTCAGCTTCTCGCGCTACGCGGTGCCCCAGCCGCTGCTCGTCGACATCGTCGACACCATGGCCCGCTACGGCCGCCTGCAGCTGGTGAAGCACCCGGCGCATGGCCTGACCCTGGTGAGCCTGGACCGCGCGGTGCTCGAGGAGGTGCTGCGCAACAAGAAGATCGCCCCCATGCTCGGCGCCCGGATCGACGACGACACCGTCGTCGTGCACCCCAGCGAGCGCGGCCGCGTCAAGCAGATGCTGCTCAAGATCGGCTGGCCCGCCGAGGATCTCGCGGGCTACGTCGACGGCGAGGGGCACCCGATCAGCCTGGCGCAGGACGGCTGGCACCTGCGCGACTACCAGCAGATGGCCACCGACTCGTTCTGGGCCGGCGGGTCCGGGGTGGTGGTGCTTCCGTGCGGGGCCGGCAAGACACTGGTGGGCGCGGCCGCGATGGCGAAGGCCAGCGCGACGACGCTGATCCTGGTCACCAACGTCGTCGCGGCGCGGCAATGGAAGCGCGAGTTGGTCGCGCGCACCTCG
This sequence comes from Mycobacterium sp. E3247, assembly GCF_001667785.1. NCBI lineage: Bacteria > Bacillati > Actinomycetota > Actinomycetes > Mycobacteriales > Mycobacteriaceae > Mycobacterium > Mycobacterium sp. E3247. The sequence continues at coordinate 5,258 of NZ_LZJG01000521.1, forward strand.
CTGACCGAGGACGAAGTCGGCGAGTATTCGGGTGAGCGCAAGGAGATTCGGCCCGTCACGATCTCGACGTACCAGATGATCACCCGCCGCACCAAGGGCGAGTACCGGCACCTGGAGCTCTTCGACAGCCGCGACTGGGGGCTGATCATCTACGACGAGGTCCACCTGCTGCCGGCGCCGGTGTTCCGGATGACCGCCGACCTGCAATCCAAGCGGCGCCTGGGCCTGACCGCCACGCTTGTCCGCGAAGACGGACGCGAGGGCGACGTGTTCTCCCTGATCGGCCCGAAGCGCTACGACGCCCCGTGGAAGGACATCGAGGCGCAGGGCTGGATCGCGCCGGCCGAGTGTGTCGAGGTGCGGGTCACCATGACCGACAACGAGCGGATGATGTACGCCACCGCGGAACCCGAAGAGCGCTACAAACTTTGCTCGACGGCGCACTCCAAGATCGCCGTGGTCAGGTCGATTCTGGACAAGCACCCCGGCGAGCAGACGCTGGTGATCGGCGCCTACCTCGACCAGCTCGACGAGCTGGGTGCCGAGCTGAACGCGCCGGTGATCCAGGGATCGACCCGGACCAAGGAACGCGAGGAGCTCTTCGACGCCTTCCGCCGCGGCGAGGTGTCCACGCTGGTGGTGTCCAAGGTCGCCAACTTCTCCATCGACTTGCCGGAAGCGTCCGTGGCCGTACAGGTTTCGGGGACCTTCGGCTCGCGCCAGGAGGAGGCTCAGCGGCTGGGGCGGTTGCTGCGGCCGAAGGCCGACGGTGGCGGGGCCATCTTCTACTCGGTGGTGGCGCGCGACAGCCTGGACGCCGAGTACGCCGCGCACCGGCAGCGCTTCCTCGCCGAGCAGGGCTACGGCTACATCATCCGCGACGCGGACGACCTTCTGGGACCGGCGATTTAGCGGGCAACCACGGCCGCTCTGCCGGACCATGCGACGCTCGCGGATTTTGATATCACCCGCGATATCGAATTCGGGCGCGCACGCATGGTTCCCGCCGGGCGCCGCGCCACCGGCTACAGCGACAGGATGGTCGCCGAGGCGGTGCCCGGGGCGCCGTACACCTGGGCCAGGCCGACGCGCGGATTTCCCGGCACCTGACGCTCGCCCGCCTCACCGCGCAACTGGCGCACCAGTTCGTGCATCTGCCGCAATCCGGATGCGCCGATCGGCTCGCCGTTGGCGATCAACCCGCCGTCGGTGTTCACCGGCATCGAGCCGTGAATCTCGGTGGCGCCGTCGGCCACCAGCTTCTCCTGCTCGCCGTCGGCGCACAGGCCCGTCTCGGCCATGTGGATCACCTCGGCGCCGGCGTCGGTGTCCTGCAGTTGCGCGACGTCGACGTCCTCGGGCCCGACGCCCGCCGCCTCGTAGGCCGCCTTGGCCGCGTACACCGTCGGTGACGCGTCCTCGTCCAGCGGGGCCGACGTGGCGTGCACCTCGTAGGCCCCGTACCGCCGGGTCCGGATCTCGCAGGCACGCACGTACACCGGCTTGTCGGTGAACTTGTGCGCCAGGTCGGCGCGGCACATGATCACCGCGGCGGCGCCCTCGTCGGGCGCGCAGAACATGTACTGCGTCAGCGGGTAATTGAGCACCGCCGAGTTGAGGATCTCGTCCTCGGGAATCGGCTTGCGGCGGAACGCATTCGGATTCAGCGCACCGTTACGGAAGTTCTTGGCCGCCACCTTGGCCAGCGTGCCCTGGGAGATGTTGTGGTCATGGATGTACTTGTTGGCCTTGATGCCGAAGAACTTGGTGGTGACGAACTGTCCGTTCTGGGCGTACCACTGCGGCAGCGCCAGCTTGGCGGGGTCGTCGGTGAAGGCGCCGCGCGGGTGTTTGTCCAGGCCGATGGCGATACCGATGTCGTACTTGCCAAGCCGGATCGTGTCGGCGGTCTGCTGAATCGCGCTCGCGGCGGTGGCGCACGCGTTGAACACGTTGGTGAACGTGATGCCGGTCAGCCCGACGAGGCGGGTCACGGCGTCGGGGTTGGACACCTCGTGGCTGCCGCCGAAGCCGAACTGAATGTCCTTCCACGCCACGCCCGCGTCCTTCAGTGCGGACTGGACGGCCTCGGCACCCATCTGCATTGCGGTCTTGTCGAACCGACCGAAGGGGTGCAGGCCCACGCCGATGATGGCGACGTCGTTGGTCATCTCAGGCTCCTTCCGGAGAAGTTGAGACCGGCTGGAATGCGAACGTCATGATTTCGCCGCCCTCTTCGTCGGTGGTCAAAGGCACCATGGTGAGCTCGACCTCCTGCCCGAATTGCAGCTTGGCCGGGTCGTTCTCGGTCAACCGCCCCTCGACCCGGATCACGTCGCCGAGCTGGACCAGCCCCACCCCGAACGGGACGAAGTCCTTGCCGGTGGGGCCGGCGTAGGGAGCCCCGGGCGGGAAGCCCTGGGTGGTCCACGCGACCAGCGTTCCGCGCCGCGGCAGGAACACGTCGGTCATCTCGCCGGCGCTGCAACGCGGGCACCACTGCTGCACCGGGAAGGTGGTGGCCCCGCAGCTGCCGCACCGACTGCCGATCAGCTGTGGGCTCTCGTCGGGCCAGGTCGAGATCTCGGGCGCGAGTGCTTTTTGCATCGGTGGATCCTCCAGAGGCGCCGCCAACAGAATGTTGCTCACCGAACCGTATAACAGCTTTCCGAAAAGTGGAAACCGCATTCTCATTAGCGTGCGCGAGCGTGGGGCTGGGCTATCTTGGCGAGGCGACGTAAGGAGACGACCAATGCCAGTCACGGTGATACTCGAACTGAAGTTCAAGCCCGACGCGGTGCCGCAGGCGCGCGAGGTCATGGGCCGGGCGCTGAAAGACACCCGGGCGTTCGCCGGGAACCTGGGCACCGATGTGCTCGTCGACGAGGACGACGAAGCCCACTGGCTCATCTACGAGATATGGGACACGGTCGGGCACGACGAGGCCTACCGCGCGTTTCGCGCCGGCGAGGGCCGGCTCACCGAGTTGCCGCCGCTGCTGGCCGAGCCGCCCGTCAAGAAGAGGTACACCACCTCCGACATCTAGCTGATGGTCGCGACCCGCTGCGCCCGGCTTCGCCGCGCTTGCGATCGCTCCCAGCTAGCTCAGGGCGGGAATGACCTCGCGCTCGAACAACTCGATGCCCGAACGGTCGTACGCGGCCTCCGGGAAGTAGCAGATGGCGTATTCGCAGCCGAGGTCGCGCAGCTTGGCGATCCGCTCGATCACCTGCTCCGGCGTGCCCGTCGCCGAATCGGGGCCACTGCCCGCGGCGAGCATCGCATCGGCGGCCGCGTCGGGCACGTAGCGGACTAGACGGTCGCGGACGCGCGCCAGCCGGTCCTTGACATCGGCGTCCGAGGTTCCGACGACGGCGTTGAAGTTGGCCGACCGCACGATGGCGTCGAAGTCGGTGCCCAGCTGTTCGCAGTGTCGCGCAAGCACTTCCGACTTGTGGGCGAACGCCTCGGGCTCCGGCGTGAAGTTGGTGTACTGGGCATATTTCGCGGCGATGCGCAGGGTCACCTTTTCACCGCCGCCGGCGATCCACAGCGGGATCCCGTTGTCCTGCAAGGGCTTGGGGGCGACGATGGCGCCGTCCACCTGGTAATGCCTGCCGTCGAAGCTGACCTTGCCGTCGCGCCAGGCGTCCCGCATGATCTGTACGCCCTCTTCCAGGCGGCCCAGCCGCACGCCCGCCGGGGGGAAGCCGTAACCGTAAGCGCGCCATTCGTGTTCGTACCACCCACCGCCGATGCCCATCTGGATCCGCCCGCCGGAGATGATGTCGGCGGTCGCCGCGACCTTGGCCAGGTACACCGGATTGCGGTAGCTCATCGCGGTGCACATCTGGCCGAGTTTGATCCGCGACGTGACGGCCCCGTAGGCGGCCATCAGCGACCACGCCTCGTGGGTGGCTTCGCCGGTTGGCAGCGGAACGGTGTGGAAATGGTCGTACACCCACAGCGAGTCCCACGCGCCGTTGTCGGCATAGGTGGCCAGGTCTCGCATCGCCGCCCAATGCTTCGCCGGTTCGATGTCGACCAGATCCATTCGCCAGCCTTGCGGGATGAAGAGACCGAAGCGCATGACAACGGACTCTAGCCCCAAGACCAAAGCACTGCGGCGACCTAAGCGGGCCGCGCCGCCGCCGGTCCTCGTGATTAGGCTTACCGAGTCCGGTAGCAACGGGAGGTCGGCATGCGGGTCCTGGTCTCCGGCGCGAGCATCGCCGGACCGGTGCTGGCGTACTGGCTGACCCGTCATGGCTTCGACGTCACCGTGGTCGAGCGCGCGCCCACCCTGCGCAAGACCGGCGGCCACGCCGTCGACCTGTTCCGTCCCGCGATGGAGATATCAGCGAGCATGGGCGTCCTGCCTCAGATCGAAGCGCTCGCCACCGGAACGAACAGCATGACCATGCATCGGGAGGGCCGGGCCCGGCCCTTCGAGATCGACCTCACCAAGATCTACGCCGCCACCTCGGACCGGCACGTGGAGATCATGCGCGACGACCTCAGCGAGATCTACTACACCGCCGGCCGCGACCGCGTCGAATACTTGTTCGGCGACTCGATCACAGCGATCGATCACGACGGCGAGGTGACCTTCGAGCATGCCCCCGCCCGCCGGTTCGACGTTGTCGTCGGCGCCGACGGGCTGCACTCCAACGTCCGGCAGCTGACCTTCGGTGACGAAGCCAACCTCACCCGATTCCTGGGCGGATACCTGGCGGTGGTGTCGGCGCCCAAGGAGCTGGCCACCGCCGGCGAGATAACCTGCCACGTCGGCGTCGGACGCGTCGCGGCCATCTACACCGCCGAGCACCTGGACGACGCGCGCGCCGTCTTCCTGTTCCGCTCCGGCCGGGAACTGGACTACCACCACCGGGATGCGTTGCGGCAGAAGGAGCTTCTGCGTGACGCGTTCGTGAACATGCACGAGCAGGTCGACCGTTGGCTGGGCGAAATCGACCACACACCAGCGTTCTACTTCGATTCGATCAGCCAACTCCGGCTGGACCGATGGTCGCGCCGGCGGGTCACCCTCGTCGGCGACGCGGGATACTGCCCCGGCCCCGCGGTGGGCGGCAGCACCAGCCTTGCGGTGCTGGGCGCCTACGTGCTGGCCGGCGAGCTCGCCCGGGCGGACGGCGACCACCTGCGCGCGTTCGCCGGCTACGAATTGCAGATGCGCGAACCGGTGCACCGCAGCCGGGCCTTCGCGCGCGGCGCCGCCAAGGGCATCATCCCCGGCTCACGACTCGGGGTGTGGGCGTTGACGCGTGGCGCCCAGCTAGTGTCACTGATGCCGGGCTCGCTTTCCCGGGCACTGGCGAAACTCAACACGAAGGGCGTGCGCATGCACGACTCGATGCCGGTGCCCGACTACGGCGCGGTGCGCGACGAAAGGAACGATCGCCCATGGAACTGACCGGCGTCGGAATCTGGAGCAGTCAACTTCGGTACGGCGACCCGGCCGAATCCGCCGACGCGGCAGCGGAATTGGACGAACTGGGCTTCCCGGCGCTGTGGATACCCGACGTCGGCGGGCCGGTGCTCGAAGCGGTGGGCAACCTGCTCGCCGCGACCAGACGGACCGTGATCGCCACGGGGATCCTCAACCTGTGGATGCATGCGCCCGGCGACGTCGCCGCGTCTTTTGCGACGCTGACCGCCCGGCACGGCGACCGCTTCCTGCTGGGCATCGGCGTCAGCCACGCGCCGCTGATCGACGCCGGCCAACCCGGGCGCTACCGCAGACCGCTGGCGGCGACGGCGGAATTCTTGGACGGGCTGGACGCCGCCCCAGAGCCCGTACCCGCCGACAGCCGGGTGCTCGCCGCGCTCGGCCCGAAGATGCTGCACCTGGCCGCGACCCGCGCCCGCGGGGCGCACCCGTACCTGGTCACCCCCGACCACACCGCCTCGGCCCGTGCGACGCTGGGCGAAGGCCCGCTGCTGCTGCCGGAGCAGACCGTGATCCTGACCGACAGCGCCGACGGGGCGCGCCGCATCGGAACCGACTGGCTGCGTGCGTATCTGGCATTGCCGAACTACGCCAACAACCTGCTGCGCACCGGGTTCTCCGGCGACGACCTGGCCCAGGTGAGCGACCGGCTGTTCGACGCCATCATCGCGTGGGGCGACGAGGAGGCCATCATGCGCAGGGTCGCCGAGCATCGCGCGGCGGGCGCCGACCACGTGTGCGTCCAGGTGCTGCCGGACGACCCGAAGGCCTTTCCGCGCGATCAATGGCGCCGCATCGCCGCCGCGATGTAGCGGGTTGAGGCATACCGTTGGGGCATGGCCTCCAAGCACACCCTCTTTCGGATCTTTTACCGAGTCGGATTCACCCCATGGGATGGTCATCCGATCGCACAAAAGTTGCGCGACCTGGTCGAGGGCACCAATGACACGCCCCCACTGCCCGCAGGATCGGCCCTCGATCTCGGATGCGGCACCGGGGACTCGTCGGTCTACCTCGCACAGCACGGATGGAATGTCACCGGCGTCGACTTTGTCCCCCGGGCACTCGAGAAGGCCCGGGCCAAGGCCGCCGATCTGCCGGTCAACTTCGCCCAGGCCGACGTCACGCGGCTGAGTCAGACCGGGATCGGCACGGGCTTCGAGCTGATCGTCGACAACGGCTGCCTACACAACATGAGCGACGTCGATCGCGAGGCGTATGTCCGGGAGGTCAGCGCGGTGGCCGCGCCCGACGCGCGCCTGTTCATCGTCGCGTTCCGCCCCGGCGGGAGGTTCGGCGTGCGGGGCGTCGAGCCCGCCGAGATGGAGACACGCTTCGCATCCGCCTGGACTCTGCTGTCGGCCGGCGATGAGGTCGACCTCGATGAAGCGCGGCGCAGACGGGGAGGCGCGGGAGAGGAGACTGCGGCGCGGTACTACCTCTTCCAGCGCCGCGACACCTAAAACGCAAAAGCCGGTGCCCTAGTTGGCCCATCGAGTCGACTCGGCGGGCTCCCGAACTCGGTCTCGCTCCTGCGCGGTGAGACAAAGCGCGGCCGCGATCCCATACGCCACCGCGCTGATTGCCAGCAACTCGGTCGCGCTTCTCGTAAACGTCGGAATGTCGGGGGATCCTGCGACCGCGCTGAAGATGGCAACCCCCAACGCTCCACCGGCGTGCCTGGCAGTGTTGCTGGCGCCGGAGGCGGCGCCCGGTGCCGCCGGCAGCACTCTCAGCGCCGCGATGACGATCGCCGGAGTCAGAACGCCAAGGCCGCTACCCCACAACACGAGTGAGCACACCAACAACGGGTAGTTGGGCCCGTCGACTGCGCCCGCGATGCCGCCGAACCCCAGCGCGGACGCGATCAATCCCAGCGCACTTGTTCGCCATGGGCCCAATTTATGCGTGAGTGCTGCAGCGGCTCCGCCGAGCGCCGGCATCGGCAACATGCCCGGCAAGAGGATTAGGCCAGTCAACATCGGGCTCAAGTGGTGAACCACTTGGAAGATCTGAGTCAGGGTGAACAGTGACCCAAGGACGCAGAGACTCATCAAAGCGGTTACCGCGCATGCGACTGCGAAGGGATACCGCGCTCCGGCCGGTACCCGCACTAGTGGGTGCGCCGTGCGGCGCTCGGCATACCAGAAGCCGCCGGTGGCACAAACCGCCATCGCCGCCATGACGGCCCCCAGAACCCGATTTTCCCGGCCTTGAAGAATGAAAGTTACTGCGGACGCGAGGATTAGGACAACGAAGACGGCTCCAATCCAGTCGACCGGCGCACGTTTGTCAGCGGCGGGGTTGTGGCGCGGGATCCGGATAATCGGCACGAGTGCGGCAATAATGACCGGGACGCCGAGCCAAAACACTGAGCGCCATCCCGCCAACTGCACCAGCAGCCCCCCTAAAGGCGGGCCGGCCGGCAAAGCGGCACCACCGATGGCGGCCCAAACACCTATTGCTCGTGTACGTGCGCGCTCCGTGCTCGCGGACTGAGCTATGAGGGCCAGGGTTCCTGGGAGCATCAATGCGGCGCACACTCCCTGCGCCGTTCGACCAAGAAGCAGAACCGACATCACTGGCGCCACAGCGCATACGGTTGAAGCGACGCCAAACCCGACGAATCCAATAACGACGACCGCCCGGTGCCCAAGCCGGTCGCCCACAGCTCCCGAAGCCAACAGAAGCGCCGCCATGGGTACCGTGTAGGCGTCTACCGTCCAGGCGAGTTGAGAACTGCTCGCCCGCAGAGCTGAGCCGAGTTGCGGTAATGCGATGTTGACCACTGTGACGTCCAAGAGAACCAGAAAGTATCCGGTGCACAATGCGGTCGTCACCGGCCACCTGCTTTGTGTGTTTCGCACGCGAGCTATTGTCAGCCCAAAGTCGCTGATTCGCAGTGTAAGTGAGTCCATCCGACGACGCGGATTGCGCATCGATTGCCTCGCGCTCGCCACGCGGCGTGACAGAACGGCGCTCCGCTCGGCTGACATCTACCTGACATTGCGCAACTACTTCGTGACGATCGTAACGAGCCCGCCCGACGGTGTTTACCACCGTGTCAACACCTTAGGCAAAGCTGTAGACGATTCGCAGTCAACAACGACGTCCTGCATGGCCCAACTCCGACAGGAGCCGCATATGTTGACTGCTCAATCGACGCGGACGCAGCGGCAGTATGACGTCATCCCTCCCGCACCGGCCACGCGCGGCACCGTTGCGGAAGCTCTGGTAACCATGTTGGCCGACCTGGGCGTGACAGCGGCATTCGGTATCTGCGGAGGTGCCATCGCTCCGCTTTGGGACGCATTGGAGCACAGCCACATTCGTCTCATGCATTTCCGTCACGAGGCGGGCGCGGCGTTTGCCGCGACTGAGGCATATCTCACCTCTGGCTCGCCAGTCGCCGTTTGTGTCACCAGCGGTCCCGGCATCACAAATGCGCTAACGGGATTGCTGGCGGCCCGCAGCGACGGCGCGAAGGTGATTCTGGTGTCCGGTTGTACGACTATCTCGCAAGTTAATCGGACACCTATGCAGGAGACGACCCCCCAAACATTGGGCGTAGACATGTTTGCTGCAGGTCCCCTATTCCATTACGGGGTCATCGTGGAAGCAAGCTCCGATCTGGTCGAGATCCGCCGGAAGCTGGCAGAGGGGCTACAACGAAAGGGAAGCTTCGTCGCCCACGTCAGCTTGTCGGTTGCGATCCAAAAGTCGCCTGCCTCTGTGTCGATCAACGCCCCGCTGGTACAGACGGTGGATCCGCAGGCATCACCTGAAGACGTGCGCTCCTGCGTCGACATCCTGCGCAAGGAACGGACGGCGATTTGGCTCGGCTTCGGGGCACGGCATGCGGCCAAGGAAGTGTATGAGCTCGTCGAACGTATTGATGCACCGGTGTTTTGTTCACCACGCGCGAAGGGAATATTTCCGGAAAGCCATCCCCTCTTCGTCGGCGTCACCGGGTTCGGTGGCGACCGAGCCGTGCTCGAATTCATGCGCGAGCACCGCCCGGAGCGCGTTTTGGTGCTCGGTTCGCGCCTCGGCGAGATGACCTCGTTCTGGAACCCCGAGATGATCCCCCCGAGGGGATTGATCCACGTGGACATCGACCCGACTGTGCCAGGTGCTTCATACCCTGACATTCCAACGATCGCCGTTCACAGCGAAATAGGCACATTCCTCGCCGAGCTGCTGACGGCTTTGGGACGGACAACGTCGGAGGTCGAGACCAAAAGGTCCCGTTCGTGGCACCTCGGAATCTCGACTCCTGTAGCGCCACCGCCAGACCATCTCTGCGCGGGTCCCGTACGACCTCAACTACTGCTGCAGGCGGTGCAACGTGTCGTTGTTGAAGAGAGTTCCGCCATCGTTCTGGCGGAGGCAGGCAACGCATTCGCGTGGGCGACGCAACGACTGCGTTTCAATTCTCCCGGGCGGTACCGGATCAGCACGTCGTTTGCCTCGATGGGACACGCGGGCACCGGTGTGCTTGGCAGCGCGTACGCATCCGGTCGCAAGGCCGTTGCGCTTGTCGGTGACGGCACCATGCTGATGAACAACGAGATCAGCACCGCCGTGCAGTACCGGATTCCAGCGGTGTGGGTCATCCTCAACGATTCTGGCTACGGCATGATTGACCAAGGTATGACGCAGTGTGGCTACAGAGCCAGCGAAATATCGTTGCCCCCTACCAACTTCGCTGCGATTGCTCGTGCTATGGGGGCCTACGGACGGCGGGTCGAAGAAGAATCGGAAGTCCAAGAAGCGTTGTCGGCCGCGATGACCGTTGCTGGTCCGGCTGTTGTCGATGTACACACAGACCCGCGATGCAAAGCACCGATCGGCGGCCGAGTCACAAGCATTGTGGACCAGTCAAGTACGTAGAACCTCCATCCAATAACCACCTGCCGCAATGCAAAAGCCCCCGAAGACAAGCGCTTCGGGGGCTTTTCGCGACTACTGGAACTACGTCAGCGAATCCGGCGGCAGGAAGCGGTCGCCGTACTTGGCGGCAAGCTCGCGGGCCCGCGCCACGAAGGCTTCCTTGCCCGTACCGCCCGCACCGGAGTAGCCGACGATGAACTGCGCGCTACCACCGGTGTACGGCGGGAAGCCGATGCCCATGATCGAACCGATGTTGGCGTCGGCGGTCGACGTCAGCACGCCCTCGTCGAGGCACTTCTGGGTTTCCAGCGCCTCGGCGAACAGCATCCGGTCGATCATGTCCTGCAACGGGATCTCCGCGCTGCCGGACTTGAACGTCTCCCGCAGGCCCGGCCACAGCTGGGTGCGCTTGCCGTCGACGTACTCGTAGAAGCCCGCGCCCTTGAGCCGCGACGGGCGGCCGATCTCGATCATCTTCTCCACGACCGCCTCGGCCGGGTGCGGCTCGTAGGTGCCGCCCGCGTCCTCGACGCCCTTACGGGTCGCGGCCGCGATCTTGTGCATCAGCTCGAGGTTGAGCTCGTCGGACAGCTGCAGCGGCGGCGCCGGGTAGCCGGCCTGCGAGCCGGCGTGCTCGATGCTGGCCGGTTCGACACCCTCGCCCAGCATCGCCAGCGCCTCGTTGACGAAGGTGCCGATGACACGGGAGGTGAAGAAGCCGCGGCTGTCGTTGACCACGATCGGGGTCTTGCCGATGGCCAGCGTGTAGTCGAACACCCGGGCCAGCGCCTCGTCAGAAGTCTTCTCGCCCTTGATGATTTCGACCAGCGGCATCTTGTCCACCGGTGAGAAGAAGTGGATCCCGATGAAGTCCTCCTGGCGCTTCACGCCGGTCGCCAGACCGGTGATCGGCAGCGTCGAGGTGTTGGATCCCAGCAGCGCGTTCGGCTCGACGATGTCCTCGATCTCGCCGAACACCTTGTGCTTGAGTTCCTGGTTCTCGAACACCGCCTCGATCACGAAGTCGACGCCCTTGAAGTCGGCGGGGTCGGCGGACGGCGTGATGCGGTCCAGCAGCGCCTTGCTCTTCTCCTCGGTGGTCTTGCCGCGCTGAAGCGCCTTGGCCTCAAGCTTTTCCGAGTAGCCCTTGCCCTTCTGGGCGGCTTCGATGCTGACGTCCTTGAGCACCACGTCGAAGCCGGCCTTGGCCGATACGTAGGCGATGCCGGCGCCCATCATGCCCGCGCCCAGCACACCGATCTTGTTGATCTTGACCGGCTCGATGCCGTCGGGGCGCGAGCCGCCGCCGTTGATGTGCTGCAGGTCGAAGAAGAACGCCTGGATCATGTTCTTGGCGACCTGACCGGTGACCAGCGAGGTGAAGTAACGGCTCTCGATGCGGCTCGCGGTGTCGAAGTCCACCTGCGCACCCTCGACGGCCGCGTCCAGGATGGCCCGCGGCGCCGGCATCGGCGCGCCCTTGAGCTGCTTGCGCAGCAGCGCGGGGAACGACGGCAGGATGCCGGCCAGCGCCGGGCTGGACGGGGTGCCGCCGGGCATCTTGTAGCCCTTGGCATCCCACGGCTGGGTGTGCGCGTCGGGGTTCGCCTTGATCCATGCCTTGGCGGCCGGCACCAGTTCCTCGACCGAGCCGACGAGCTCGTCGACCAGTCCCATCTCCTTGGCCTTGTCCGGCCTGAACCGGGTGCCCTGCGACAGAACGTTCATGAAGGCGTTCTGGATGCCGAACATCCGCACGGTACGGGTCACCCCGCCACCGCCGGGCAGCAGGCCCAGCGTCACTTCGGGCAAACCCACCACGAGGCCCTTGACGTCGGCGGCGATGCGGTGGTGACAGGCCAACGCGATCTCCAGGCCGCCGCCGAGCGCGGCGCCGTTGATGGCGGCCACCACCGGCTTGCCCAGGGTCTCCAGGACACGCAGGTCGCGCTTGATCTCCTCGACCTCGGTGAAGACGTCCCCGGCGTTCTCGGGGCCGGCGGTGATCATGCTCTTGAGGTCCCCGCCGGCGAAGAACGTCTTCTTCGCACTGGTGATGACCACGCCGGTGACCGAATCCTTCTCCGCCACAAGGCGTTCAACGGCCTTGTGCATCGATTCCTTGTAGTGTTCGTTCATCACGTTCGCCGACCCGGTGGGGTCGTCGAGCGTCAGCGTGACGATGCCGTCGGCATCCTTGTCCCACGCAATGGTGTTCTCTGCCATGGTCTTAAACCCTCTCGATGATGGTGGCGACACCCATGCCGCCGCCGATGCACAGCGTGATCAGCGCACGACGCGCGTTGCGGCGCTCGAGCTCGTCGACCATGGTGCCGGTGATCATGGCGCCGGTGGCGCCCAGCGGGTGGCCCATCGCGATGGCGCCACCGTTGACGTTCAGCTTTTCGTCGGGGATGTTGAGGTCCTTCTGGAACTTCAGCACGACCGACGCGAACGCCTCGTTCAGCTCGAACAGGTCGATGTCGTCGACGGTCAGCCCCGCGCGGTCGAGGACCTTGCGGGTGGCCGGGGTCGGGCCGGTCAGCATGATGACCGGGTCGGAACCGCTGGTCGCCGTGGCCACGACGCGGGCGCGCGGGGTCAGGCCCTGCGACGTGCCGGCCTTCTCGGACCCGACCAGCACCAGCGCGGCCCCGTCAACGATGCCCGAGCTGTTACCGCCGGTGTGCACGTGGTTGATCTTCTCGACCCAGTGGTACTTCTGCAGCGCCACGTCGTCGAAGCCACCCATCTCACCGATGCCGTCGAACGCCGTCTTCAGCTTGGCCAGGCCCTCCATGGTGGTGTCGGGCCGCATGTGCTCATCGTGGTCGAGGATGACCAGACCGTTCTGGTCGCGCACCGGCACCACCGACTTGGCGAAGTAGCCGCCCGACCAGGCCTCGGCGGCCTTCTGCTGCGAGCGCAGCGCGTAGGCGTCGACGTCCTCGCGGGAGAAGCCCTCGAGGGTCGCGATCAGGTCGGCGCCGATGCCCTGCGGCACGAAGCCGATCTGGTAGTTGGTCTCGGGGTCCAGCGCCCAGGCGCCGCCGTCGGAGCCCATCGGGACCCGGCTCATCGACTCCACACCGCCCGCGAGCACCAGGTCGTCCCAGCCGGAGCGGACCTTCTGGGCGGCGGTGTTGACGGCCTCGAGGCCCGAGGCGCAGAACCGGTTGAGCTGCACGCCGCCCGTGGTCTCGGGCAGCCCCGCGGCCAGCACCGCGGTGCGGGCGATGTCGCCGCCCTGGTCGCCGACCGGCGAGACGCATCCCAGGATCATGTCGCTGATCAGGTTCACGTCCAGATCGGGGTTGCGCCTGCGCAGCTCGTCGACCAGCCCGACGACCAGGTTGAGCGGCTTCACCTCGTTCAGCGAGCCATTTCGTTGCTTGCCCCGCGGTGTGCGGATGGCCTCGTAAATGAAGGCTTCTTCGGACATGTCGAGTTCCTCTTCGCGAGTGGGTTTCGGATCCGTATTAAAGGTTAGGTCCAGATACCGCACCCTAACAAAGTGCCCGGCCAACCTGTTGGTTGGGCCGATCGCCGCTGGTCAGCCCCGACGCGGCGGGTGGCCGCCGAGTATGTGGCCGGCCGCACACGCGAGCCGCGCGCCCCCTAAGCTCGACCGGCATGACGGTGTCGCGACTGCGTCCCTACGCGACCACGGTGTTCGCCGAGATGTCGGCGCTGGCGGCGCGGGTCGGCGCGGTCAACCTCGGTCAGGGGTTCCCTGACGAGGACGGGCCCGCCGCCATGTTGAAGGCCGCCCAGGACGCCATCGCCGAGGGGAACAATCAATACCCGCCCGGCATCGGCGTGGCCTCGCTGCGGCACGCCATCGCCGCCCAGCGGCAGCGACACTTCGGCATCGAGTACGACCCCGACACCGAGGTGCTGGTAACGGTCGGGGCGACCGAGGCCATCGCGTCCGCGGTGCTGGGCCTGGTCGAGCCCGGCTCGGAGGTGCTGCTCATCGAGCCGTTCTACGACTCCTACTCGCCGGTGGTGGCGATGGCCGGCGCGCACCGGGTGGCCGTCCCCCTGGTCCCGCACGGGCGCGGCTTCGCCCTGGATGCCGACGCATTGCGCCAGGCCGTCACGCCACGCACCCGCGCGCTGATCGTCAACTCGCCGCACAACCCGACCGGCACGGTGCTCAGCGCGGCCGAACTGACCGCCATCGCCGACGTCGCGGTCGCCGCCGATCTCCTGGTGATCACCGACGAGGTTTACGAGCACCTGGTGTATGACGGCCACCGGCACCTGCCGCTGGCCGGCTTCGACGGCATGGCCGAGCGGACGGTCACCATCTCCAGCGCGGCCAAGATGTTCAACTGCACCGGTTGGAAGATCGGATGGGCCTGCGGCCCAGCCCAACTCATCGCCGGGGTGCGGGCGGCAAAGCAGTATTTGAGCTACGTCGGCGGCGCGCCGTTCCAGCCGGCCGTGGCCCTGGCGCTCGACACCGAGGACGCGTGGGTGGCCGGGCTGCGGCGCTCGTTGCGGGACCGTCGCGACCGGCTGGCCGCCGGGTTGTCGGAGGTCGGCTTCGAGGTGCACGACAGCGCCGGCACCTATTTCTTGTGCGCGGACCCGCGCCCGCTCGGCTACGACGACAGCACCGCATTCTGCGCGGCCCTGCCGGAAAAGGCCGGGGTGGCGGCCATTCCGCTGTCACCCTTCTGCGACCCGGCCGCCGCGCACGCCTCGGCGCAAGCCGACGTGTGGAATCACTTGGTGCGCTTCACCTTTTGCAAACGCGAGGACACCCTCGACGAGGCGATCAGGCGGCTGGCCGTCCTGCGGTGACCGGCCCGCTACGTCGCGGGCCCGAAACCCTCCATCACGCGCTGGCGCAGTCCCTCGAGCGCGGCGTGCAGGATCTTCTTGCGGGCCCGGCTGACCCAGAACTCGGGCAGCGGAGCAAATGGTTCGACCGTGATGGCGAACCGCACCCTGGTCTTGTCGTAGCCCTCCCGGGTGAGGGTGTACTCCCCGTGCTGGCCGCGTTGCTGGGCGGTCTTCTGGGCGTCCCACACCATCCAGTCCGGTCCCCAGTGGTACTCGAGCAATTCGGTGTCGTGGATGCCGGTCACCGCGATCGTGACCCTCACGTGGTGGGGCCGGCCGTCGGGGTGCTTGTCGACGACCTCGACCCGCTTGTGCACCGACGACCATGACGGCACCGCGTCCATGTCGGCCAGCGCCTCCATGATCACTTCCGGAGGCGCGTCGATGACGATTTCCGACGACGCTTGAACGGCCACTGCTAATAAGTTAGCAATCGCTTCGCCACCGCCGAAGGAGAAAAGGCGGGCTATTCGGCGTCGGATGAACCGCGGATCTGCTTTACCAATTCGCACAGTCCCCGCACCGACGAGTCGAGAACGCTTTCGCTGGCCCGCCGGACGATGAACGCGGGCATGGGCCGGCCGGGTTCGACCGTGACATCGAAGCGCACCCGGGTCTTGTCGAGGCCCTCGGGTTTGAGGTTGTACTCGACGTGCTGACCATGCTGCTGGGAGGTGCCTTTGGCGTCATAGACGACCCAATCGGGGCCCCAGTGATATTCCAGGATCTCTTTGTCGACCAGCCCCAGAATCTTGATCGTGGTGGCGACGTGGTGGGGCCGGCCGTCCGGATAACGGTCGATCACCTCGATGTGTTTGTGCAGCGGTGACCACGACGACAGGACGCCGACATCTGTCAGCGCCTCCATAACCACTTCCGGCGGCGCGTCGACGACAAATTCCCGTGATGCTTTTACGGCCACTGAGGTTCAACCTAGCAATGCCGCCCACCCTGTGGATCCGTTCGGCGTAATACGCTGGCTACCAGTCGATTTCGGCAAGGGACGTGGTGGCCGCCGGTGGCCGCCCGACCGGTGCGGCCGGGGTGCGCGAGAAGCGCGGGCCGGGTGCGGCCTGGTCGACCCCGTGCGCGGTGACGATCGTGGACCGCGCCCTCAGGTGCTCGTCGGCGGCCGCTTCGTTCCATGTCAGCACCGGGGTGACGCACGCGTCGGTGCCGGCGAAAACGGCGACCCATTCGTCGCGGGTCCGGCTGGCGAACCGTTGCGCGAAGACGTCGTGCATTTGCCGGTAGGACCCGGTGTCGAGCTGGCCGGGCACCTCGTCGGGGGACAGGCCCAGCCCGGTCAGCAACGTCGCGAAGAATTGCGGCTCGATGGCGCCGACGGCCACATATTTGCCGTCGGCGGTTTCGTAGCAGCGGTAGAACGGGGCGCCACCGTCGAGCAGGAATGATTCCCGCCGGTCGCGCAGCGACCCGGTCGACTTCATGGTCCACATCATCTGGGCGAGCAGGCTGACGCCGTCCACCATCGCCGCGTCGATGACCTGTCCGGCGCCCGAACGTTCCCGTTCGTACAGCGCGACGGCGATGCCGAGCAGCACCAGCATCGACCCGCCGCCGAAGTCGGCGACCAGGTTCAGCGGCGGCATCGGTGGCCGGTCGGCGTAGCCCAGCGCGGACAGCGCGCCCGTGTGCGACAGGTAATTGATGTCGTGGCCCGCCGTCTGGGCCAGCGGCCCGTCCTGACCCCAACCGGTGATCCGCGCGAAGATGAGGCGCGGGTTGACGGCCGCGCACTGTTCGGGGCCGATGCCGAGTCGCTCGCAGGTGCCCGGCCGGAAACAGTCCAGCAGCACGTCGGCTTTGGCGGCCAGATCCAGCAGCGCCTGCGGCTGCGTCTTGACGTCGAGGTCGACGATCCGCTTCCCCCGGTGCAGCAGGTC
Source organism: Mycobacterium sp. E3247 (assembly GCF_001667785.1). NCBI lineage: Bacteria > Bacillati > Actinomycetota > Actinomycetes > Mycobacteriales > Mycobacteriaceae > Mycobacterium > Mycobacterium sp. E3247. Next base: position 22,382 of record NZ_LZJG01000521.1, read on the forward strand.
GCGGTCCTCCGCCGGCATCACCAAGCCACCGGGCCGGCGCACCCGCACCACGTCGGCCCCGAGGTCGGCGAGCATCATGCCCGCGTGGGGCCCCGGTCCGATCCCGCCGAGCTCGATGACCCTCACCCCGGACAGGGGCCCGCCGGCGCCCACCGCGACTAGTTCCCCTTCTTGACCTTGAGCACCCGCTCGCGCAGCGCCTTGGTCGCCGAGTCGATGGTGCCCTTGACGGCGCGTTTCAGGACGAAACCGGGTAGGGGCACGTTCGGGTCGGCCAGCAGCTCGAACTTGACCAGCGTCGCCTCACCCTGCGGTATCAGGGTGTACTTCCCGTCCTGCGCCTTCTGCTGCGAGGAGCTCACCAGCTTCCAGCTGACCGAGTCCGCCGCCCAGGTGTAGGCCACCACCTGCTCATCGGTGATCCCGGCGACCTTCACCTTCATCTTCACCTGTTCGGGCCGCCCGTCGGCCCCTCTCGAGAGGACTTCAGCACTCTGATGGGGTTCGGACCATTCGGGCATCGCTTCGAAATCGGCGATGACGTCCAGGATCTCCTCCGGACCGGCTTCGATGACGATGTCGCGGGATTCCTTGAGTGCCATGGCCCGCACGATACTGAAGCCGCGTCCGGCCCGGTAGGGATTCGACCGAGGTACCGTCGTGCTTGTGACTGACCCCGCCAGCCAGCCCGTCTACACCGTCGGTGACTATTTGTTGGACCGCCTCGCCGAACTCGGCGTCACCGAGATCTTCGGCGTCCCGGGGGACTACAACCTGGAATTCCTGGACCACATCGTCGCCCACCCCAGCATCCGGTGGGTGGGCAACGCCAACGAGCTGAACGCCGGGTACGCCGCCGACGGCTACGGTCGGCTGCGCGGAATGTCGGCCGTGGTAACCACTTTCGGCGTCGGCGAGCTGTCGGCGGCCAACGCCGTCGCGGGCAGCTACGCGGAGCAGGTCCCCGTCGTGCACATCGTCGGCGGACCCTCGAAAGACGCGCAGGGCACCCGCCGCGCGCTGCACCACTCCCTCGGCGACGGAGACTTCGAGCATTTCTTCCGGATCAGCCGCGAGATCACCTGCGCGCAGGCCAACCTCATGCCCGCGACCGCCCGCCGCGAGATCGACCGGGTGCTCTCGGAGGTGCGTGAGCAGAAGCGGCCCGGCTACATCCTGCTGTCCACCGATGTGGCCCGCTTCCCCACCGAACCGCCCGGTGACCCGCTGCCCCGCTACACCGGCGGCACCAGCCCGCGCGCGCTGTCGCTGTTCGTCGAGGCCGCCTCGGAGCTCATCGGCGACCACCAGCTGACCGTGCTGGCCGACTTGCTGGTGCACCGGCTGCAGGTGGTCAAGGAACTCGAGACGCTGCTGACGGCCGACGTCGTCCCCTACGCGACGCTGATGTGGGGGAAGAGCCTGCTCGACGAAAGCTCGCCGCACTACCTCGGGATCTACGCGGGCTCGGCCAGCGCCCCGGCGGTGCGCGCCGCCATCGAACAGGCGCCGGTCCTGGTGACCGCGGGCGTGGTGTTCACCGACATGGTGAGCGGTTTCTTCAGCCAGCGGATCGACCCGGCCCGGACCATCGACGTCGGGCAGTACCAGAGCAGCGTGGCCGGCGAGGTCTTCGCGCCGCTGGAGATGGGTGCCGCGCTGGAGGCGCTGGCCACCATCCTGACCCGGCGCGTGGTCACGTCGCCGCCGGTGGCCTCACCGCCCGCCGAAGCGCTGCCCCCGCCCCCGCCGCGGGACCAACCGCTGACGCAGGAGATGTTGTGGGACCGCCTGTGCACGGCCCTCACCCCGGGCAACGTCGTCCTCGCCGACCAGGGCACCTCCTTCTACGGGATGGCCGACCACCGCCTGCCGCAGGGCGTGACCTTCATCGGCCAACCACTATGGGGCTCAATCGGTTACACGCTGCCCGCGGCGCTGGGGGCAGGGGTGGCGCATCCGGACCGCCGGACGGTGCTGCTGATCGGTGACGGCGCCGCGCAACTGACCATCCAAGAGCTGGGCAACTTCTCGCGGGAAGGCCTGTCCCCGGTCATCGTCGTGGTGAACAACGACGGCTACACCGTCGAGCGGGCGATCCACGGGGAGGCGGCGTCCTACAACGACATCGTGAATTGGAAGTGGACGGACGTCCCCGGTGCGCTGGGCGTCGCCGACCACCTGGCGTTCCGGGTGCAGACCTACGGTGAGCTCGACGACGCCTTGACGGCCGCCGCGCGGCACCGGGACCGCATGGTGCTCGTCGAGGTGGTCTTGCCGCGGCTCGAAATCCCGCCGCTGCTGGTCGAACTCGTCCAGCCGATGTCGCCGGACGGCAGCGTTCGCCGCTAGGGCCACCGCATCAGGATCGAGCGGGTGCGCCGTTCGGGCCCGCCGATCGCAGTATCGCCTGGACCGTCCGCCGGCAGCGGCCGCAGTCGGCGCCCGCCCCGCAGGCCCGGGCAACGTCGTTGGTCGTGCACGCCCCGGCCTCGATCGCCTCGGTCACCATTTGGCTGGTGACCCCGTTGCACAGGCACACGAACATCCCGGGTGGCCGCTCAGTCCGCCTCGATGCGCATCATGTTGGTGAATCGGCCGACGAACACCGGCGGGTAGGGCCCCACCCCGGCGCCCGACATCCACTCGGCCGCGGCGTCGGGATGCTCGATCCACCGCCGCGCGCTCTCCTCGTCGGGCAACTCCGACATGATCAGCACCTCGTGCTCATCGTCGAAGGCCTGGAAGATCCACGTCTTGCGGATGCCGGCCGCGACGAATCTCTCGGTGGCCAAGGCGACTTCGGCGGCCAGCCCCGACACGTCGTGGACCGAGGCGATGGTGGCGACGACGACGCCCGGCGCCTCCGGGGTCGCGGTGGGCGCCGGAATGAACCTGTCCACGATCTCGCCGGCGAAGACCGCCGGAATGTCGTCGACGCCGGCCGCGTCGAACCAGTCGAAGAAGACGCGCGAGCGCAGCAGTTCCACGATCGGCTCGCGGCTGCGGACCCCGATCATCACCAGCACTCGGCCGTAGTCGTGCGTCGAGGTGTAGACCAGGACGTGGTGGGCGCCGATGTCGGCCAGGGCCGTCTTCCTGCGCTCGAGCAGCGGCCACACCCGGCTGGGGTCCGGAACGCGGTAGTCCGACGCGATCACCATCGAATGAATGTCGTTCGTCATCACCGCCGCCTCACACCGGATTCAACGACGAAGGTACTCGATGATCGCGGCGGCAACGGCGTCGGGCCGTTCGGGGAAAAGGGCGTGGCTGGCGTCATCGATGACGACGGTGCTGACGCGTTCGCCGTAGCGGGCGCGCAGGTCGCCCCATTCGGCGCGGTGGTGAAACGGGTCGAGGGCGGCGATGATCTCGAACACCGGCGCGTTCCCCGCGTCCCAGTACCGCGCGACATCGGCGCGCTGTACGCAGTCCACCTGCACTGCCAGGGTTTCCGGATACCAGCCGGTCAGCCAGATGGAGGCATCATGGCCGGGCGCGAAGAAGGCCGTCCGCAGCGCGTCCAGTCGGGCCGCGTCGGGCAGAGTGAGGTCACCGGCGCGCATCGGTGCTGAATTAATTTATGGGTCAACGGTTTTCCCGGCTGCGGCGGCCAAAATCACCGCCGCCACGGTGTCGGGATGGTGCACGGCGGTTGTGCCCGCGACGAAGTTGCCGAAGGCATGCCCGAGGATCACCGCGGGCCCGTCGGCCAGGTCGTCGACCACCTGCGCGATGTCGCCGGCCATGTCGGCGAAGGTGACACCGCTCATCGACCCGCAGGAGCCCGCGATGCCGCGCGGCTGTGGGCGTAGCACCCGGTCGCCCGCGGCGACCAGCGCCGTGGTCAAGGCGTCGAAGTCGCCGCCGGCGTCACGGCCGTAGGACGGGATGATCACCACGGCGGGCCCGTCTCCGTCGACGCAGGTGTCGATCGACGCCTGCGCGGTCGTGACGACGTGCTGGGTCATGCGTTCGGCCCGCCCGTCGAGGCCGTTGCGGCATAACCTAATTCGACGCGCAGCACGGCCGCGCGTCGAACGATTCCGCCGGGAGGGGCCGTGGTGCCGCCGTCGGTGGTCACGTAGGCGACCCGCCCGCGTTCGCCGTCTGCCCTCCCCCAGGCGGCACTCGACGGCCCGACCAGGGCCGCGTCCAACGGGTCACCGGCGATGTGACGGACCTCGCTGCCGTGCCGGGGCTGCAGCGGCACCCGGTCGATCGTGTTGGCGCGGTGCCTGGTGACGTAGGCGAACCCGGCGTCTTCGTCGAGGCAGAAGTCGTCGGCGTTGTCGATGGTGGCGACGAATTCGGCTGACCCGGCGGGATTTAGCGTCGACGGGTCGACCGCGACGCGCATGAACACCTTCTGCGCGGTCGAGGTGTAGTACAGGTAGCCGGTGTGCGGGCTGTAGCGCACTCCGTTGACCCCCGGCTGCGGCGGGGGTGGCACGCCGCTGTCGGGGTCGAAGGCCATCGTGTCGTGGACCAGCCAGACCCGCGCGGAGGCTTGCCGCGCATCCTGGTCGAGGTCGACTCGCCAGATCAGGCCCGCGAAGCAGTCGGCGATCGCCAGCACCCCCGGCGCGAGCAGGCAGCTGCCGTTGAGTCCGCGGGCTCGCTCGTCGAAGGTGTAGATGAGCTCTGGCGCCACTGGCCGCCCGGGTGCCCAGTCGGTGAGATCGATTCTGGCCAGGTGTGATTCACCGGTGGTGTAGGCCAGCGTCAGGTTGACGACGAAGACGTCGGGCGCGATCTCGACGATCCCCGTGACCGGGTAATCGAAGGTGTGCAGCAGGACCGAGTCGACGAGCGCACCCGGCTGGGGCGGCGGCACCCACCACAGTTCGCGTTCCAGGACGGCGGTGATCAGCAACGAGCCGTCGGCGCGCACGGCGAGGTTCTCCAGAAAGTATTGCTTCGGGAAGTACGCCACGGGAGTGAGCGTCACGGTGGGCAAAGGCTGAACAGACATGGTGGTCCTCGCTGGTTAGCTTTGGTCGGGCGCGGGAATCGCGAGGGCGGTGAGAATCGCGCAGCCGGCGTGAAAGGTGCCGGTGGTCAGCACCGTGATGCCCAAAACCCCTGCGGCGCCGGACCGTTGCGCCGCTTTTTGACGTAGCGCGTCGTCGACGCGAGGCCCGGTGCACCGTAGCCGGGCCGGGTCGAGGTCGAGGCGGCCGCCCAGGGCCTGCGCGACGCACCTCACTGGTCCAGCCCCTCAGCATTGGCGGGCACGTCGAAGGCGCCCAGGGTCAGGCACACCATGGTGAACCACCCCAGCAGCACCGCCACGTCGACGATGCCGGCGTCGCCCAACAGGTCCCGGGCGCGCCGGTAGAGCCCCGTCGGCACCACCCGCGTCGTGACCAACGCCGACGCCAACTCGTAGACCACTTGCTCGCGCGGGTCGTCGAACGACGCCGGCAGTCCCGCGATGAGGGCTTCGACCGCCCGCGGGTCGAGGTGGCCGTCGCGCTCGGCGATGATCTCGTGCTCGTAGGCGGCGTACGCGCTGCGCCATTGAGCGGTGACGAGAACGGTGGCGATTTCGATCTCGGCCTTGCTCAACGTGGAGTATCGCTGAAAGTAGGCGCCGGTCGGCACGATGGTCGTCGACAGGGTCGGGTTGGCCAGCCAGATCTTGTGCGGGCCCGGCACCAGCCCGCGCAACCCCCGGGTGAAGTCATATGCCTGTTTCATCGCGGGCTCCATCTGGTCGACCGGCGTCTCCACAAACCGGCCGAATGTGCCGAAGTCAGTTGCCTGAGTCATGTGCCGTCATCTCCCCCTGGATCGAGGCGGAAATCCGCGAACGTGCGTTCACGTTTATGGTCTGCCCCGGCTTGCCGCCTGTCAAACGCGAACGATCGTGCTTTTTTATGCTACGTTGACTAGCATGCCGAAAGTCACGCCGGAGTACCGCGCGGAACGGCGCGCACACATCCTGGCGGCCGCGCGGCGTTGCTTCATCCGTAACGGGTTCCACGCCGCCTCGATGCACGACCTGGTCGAGGAGGCGGGAATGTCCTCCGGCGCGGTGTACCGCTACTTCCCCAGCAAAGACGCGGTCATCGAGGCGATCGCCGCCGAAAACCTCAAGCAAGTCGTCGCCGTCATCGGACAATCCATCGACGATGGCGCCACCCCGCAGGCGGCCATTGCGACCGTGCTCGACTTCGTCACCCATCGCCACGGCGAGGACGGCTTCGCCGCCATCGCGGTGCTGGTGTGGTCCGAAGCCCTGCGCAACGCGACGCTGGCCACGCACCTGCGCGAGGCGATCGGCACCGCGCTCGCCAAGTTGAGCACCGATGCGCCCACTCGATCCGATGTCCGACTCGACCCGGCGGCCGTCGCCGACCTGCTGCTGTGCGTGCTGCCGGGCTATCTCATGCGGTTGGCCCTAGGCGGACCCGAGGCGGTCGAGAATATTCCCACCGCCATCGAGACGGTGCTCAACGTTTCCGAGCGGTCACCGGAACCTGCGTAAGCATCTCCGCTGCAACAGCTTTCCCTAGGTGCCTATCGCCATATCCGATGAGCCGAGCAATCGATGCACCAATCATCCTCTCCCCCAGACGAATTAGAGGGAGATGAATCACATGGAATCTGTCGCGAAGAAATCGGAAATGCCGGAATATCGGCCACGCGCGGGCAGTTGCGGGTAGTGATGAACGCAATCGGTTACACCTCGGTGGCCCAGCAGTACAGCGAGCCGCGGTGTTACCGGAGCTCCATGCGGGACCCGGGACTCCCCGAACGCAGCGGCATAGACGGCGGATTGAGCCTGTCGCGATGGACCAGGAAGGTCACCGAACGGCCCACCATACCCGTGGGCTCGATCGGCGTTACCAAAGCCATTCAAGGATCAAGGTAACAACAAGATCCCCGCCGGACACACAACGACGAGCTGATCACCCTCGACGAGCACCGACGCAAACTCACACTTTGTTGACACCGAAACCGACAGAGAGAGAGGAATCAGGCGATGCGCGTATACCGGTTCGATGGCGCCGCCGGAGGACTCGACGGGTTGCGGCTATGCGACGAACCCGTCCCTTCACCACAGCGGGGAGAGCTGCTGCTGAGAATCAAGGCCGTCGCACTGAACTACCGGGACATCGCGATCCCCCTCGGCCGCTACGTGCGGGACGCCAGGCATGGTCTGGTGCCGTGCAGCGACGCCGCCGCCGAGGTCGTCGAGGCGGGCGAGGGCGTCGACGACTACCGCCCCGGTGACCGGGTTGTCAGCGCTTTCCACCCCAGGTGGTTCGGCGGCCCGATGCCGCCGACCGCCAACTCCGACAGCTACGGCAGCGGGCAGGACGGGTGGCTCACCGAATACAAGGTGGTGTCGCGGGAAGCGGTCGTCGGCATCCCCGCGGCGATCTCTGACGAACGGGCGGCGACGCTGCCCTGCGCCGGGGTCACGGCGTGGAA
>NZ_LZJG01000522.1:0-1901 GCF_001667785.1 Mycobacterium sp. E3247
GGGTAGCGCTCGGCCAGGTCGTTGATGATGGCGGCCTGCACCTTCTTGTGCATCTGCTTGTTCACGAACGGGTAGCCGTGCGGCAGCAACTCGTTGAACAGGACCCGGCCCAGGGTGGTGTCGGCCATCCAGGCATCGCCGGGCTGCCAGCCGTTGGCACCGAACAGCTCGGCCTCGATCTCGGCGGGCGGACGCAGCTGCGTCAGCCGCACCTTGATCTTGGCCCGCACCGACAGCACGCCGCGGTCGGCGGCCATGATCGCCTCGGCCGGCGAGGAGTACACGCCGACCTCCGGGGTGTCCTTCGCGGCGGGCGCGTACTCGCCCTTGTCGCCGGCGACCTCGGTGGTCAGGAAGTACAGCCCCGTCACCATGTCCAATCGCGGCATGGCCAGCGGACGCCCGGACGCGGGCGACAGGATGTTGTTGGAAGACAACATCAGGATGCGGGCCTCGGCCTGCGCCTCCGCGGAGAGCGGCAGGTGCACGGCCATCTGGTCACCGTCGAAGTCGGCGTTGAACGCCTCACACACCAGCGGGTGCAGCTGAATCGCCTTGCCCTCCACCAGCATCGGCTCGAAGGCCTGGATGCCCAGCCGGTGCAGGGTGGGTGCGCGGTTCAGCAGCACCGGGTGCTCGGCGATGACCTCTTCGAGGACGTCCCACACCTGGGCGCGCTGCCGCTCCACCATGCGCTTGGCGCTCTTGATGTTCTGCGCGTGGTTGAGGTCGACGAGCCGCTTCATCACGAAGGGCTTGAACAGCTCGAGCGCCATCAGCTTGGGCAGGCCGCACTGGTGCAGCTTGAGCTGCGGGCCGACCACGATGACCGAACGGCCCGAGTAGTCGACGCGCTTACCGAGCAGGTTCTGGCGGAACCGGCCCTGCTTGCCCTTGAGCAGATCCGACAGCGACTTCAGCGGACGGTTACCCGGCCCGGTGACCGGGCGGCCGCGGCGGCCGTTGTCGAACAGCGCGTCCACGGACTCCTGCAGCATCCGCTTCTCGTTGTTGACGATGATCTCGGGCGCACCGAGGTCGATCAGCCTCTTGAGGCGGTTGTTGCGGTTGATCACCCGGCGGTACAGGTCGTTCAGGTCCGAAGTGGCGAACCGGCCACCGTCGAGCTGCACCATCGGGCGCAGTTCCGGCGGGATCACCGGGACGGCGTCGAGCACCATGCCCATCGGCGAGTTGCCCGACTGCTGGAAGGCGGCGACCACCTTCAACCGCTTCAGCGCGCGAAGCTTCTTCTGCCCCTTGCCGTTTCGGATGACGTCACGCAGCGAGTCGGCCTCGGCGTCGATGTCGAAGTTCTCGATGAGCTTCTGGATCGACTCCGCGCCCATGGCGCCGGTGAAGTACTCGCCATAGCGGTCGACGAGCTCGCGGTAGAGGTTCTCGTCGACGATCAGCTGCTTGGGGGCCAGCTTGGTGAAGGTGCTCCAGATGTCCTCCAGCCGGTCCAGCTCACGCTGGGCCCGGTCACGGAGCTGGCGCATCTCCCGCTCGCCGCCGTCGCGGACCTTGCGGCGGGCGTCGGCCTTGGCGCCCTCGGCCTCCAGCTCGGCCAGATCGGCCTCCAGCTTCTGCGCGCGGGCCTCCAGATCGGCGTCGCGCTGGTCCTCGACGGCCTTGCGCTCCACCATCATCTCGGCCTCGAGCGTGGACAGCTCGTTGTGCCGCATCTCGTCGTCGACCGACGTGATGACGTACGCCGCGAAGTAGATGATCTTCTCGAGATCCTTCGGGGCCAGGTCGAGCAGGTAACCGAGCCGGCTCGGCACACCCTTGAAGTACCAGATGTGCGTGACGGGCGCAGCGAGCTCGATGTGGCCCATCCGCTCCCGGCGCACCTTGGCGCGGGTCACCTCGACGCCGCAGCGCTCACAGATGATGCC
>NZ_LZJG01000523.1:0-2811 GCF_001667785.1 Mycobacterium sp. E3247
ATGACGGCGTTCGACTGGTTCAGTTGGCGCCTCAACAAGAAGGTCGAGGATGCGCAGCGCCGCGAACTCGGCCTGCCCCGGGCGACGGGTCCCTCGCCGCGACGGATTGCCCAGCGCGGAGCGCTGGAAATCCAGGCTTATGACGAGGTTTGCTTTCCCGGCCTGGCGGCCGAATGGGCGAAATGGGATGGCCTCCGGCCATTTGTCGGCCCGCTGACCATGGAGTTGACCACCGACGCCGACGAGGACGTGGCATCGTGGATCGCCGGTGGATCGCCGCCGATCTGCTTCGGTTCGGGCAGCATCCCGCTCGAATCCGCTTCCGCCACAGTCGAGATGATCAGCTCGGCGTGCGCCACCTTGGGCGAGCGGGCTCTGCTGTGTTTCGGCGGAACCGACTTCAGCGGAGTCCCACATTCCGACCACGTCAAGCTCGTGGGCGTGGTGAATTACGCATCGGTCTTCCCGGCCTGCCGGGCGGTCGTTCATCACGGGGGTTCGGGCACCACGGCCGCAAGCCTGCGTGCCGGGGTCCCCACGCTGATCCTGTGGAGCTCGGCCGACCAGCCGTACTGGGGAAATCAGGTCAAGCGCCTCAAGGTGGGAACCGCCCGGCGCTTCTCGGAGACCACCGAAGGCACGCTTGTCGCGGACCTCCGCGAGATCCTCGCCCCGGAGTATGCGGCCCGGGCCCGCGAACTCGCCGGCCGGATGACCACCCCCGCCGAGAGCGTCGCCAAGGCCGCCGATCTCTTGGAGCAGGCCGCCCGGGAGAAAGCTTCCGGCTGAAGCGCCTTCTTAACGCGCCGGCTTGATCAGCAGGCCCTGCCCCGTGGGCAACGCGCAGATCTTCACGCCCAGTTCGTTCGCCACCGCATCCATGGCGGCGCGCTGCTCGTCGCGCCCCCGGTTGGCGTAGTCATCGAGAAGCACGAAGGCTCCGGGTGTGAGCCGTGGCCAGAAATAGCGCAGTGCGGCGACTTCCGGTGGCGCGCAGTTCATGTCGATGTGCAGATAGGCGACGGCGGTCGCGTCGACCTCGTCGAGTGTCTCCGGAACCGCGCCGACGATGATGCGGTGGTTGTGCCACTCCGCAAAATTCGCGCGGACACTTTCGACCCCACTGGCATACATCCCGTTGCGCAGGTGATCTTCGCTGATCGCCAATGCCCCGGCGCGGCGCTCGTTCTCGGTGACGAAGCGCGGGTCGAGTCCGGCGAACGTGTCGAGCAGGTAGAACGTTTTACCCAGCCGGTCCCAGTCCAGGTATTCCATGATGGCGCTGCTCAAGAATCCGTAGCTGACGCCGCATTCGACGAAGTCGCCGTCAAGCTTGCTGGCGCTGGCCGCCGCCCACAGCCCGACGTGCACGCGCCACTGCCACTGATACCAATCCTCTTTGCCCAGGGAGCGGGCGCCGCGCCGGTAGGCGCGCTGGAAGTCCGGATCGTCGAGGAACGCGTGAAAGTTGTTGAACGTGACCAGCGCGTCGTTCGCGTAGACGTCGGGAAGGATGGTCCGCGCGAGCCAGTACTCGGTGCGTACCCACCACATCCGCAGGCGGGTTCCGGTTGTCAGCCCTGTTGCCACGGCGGCAACCATAACACTCGCAAAGACCTCATCCGCGACGAATTCGACGGGTTCACCGGCTCGTCCGCCCTAGGGGGAAAGCTTTTGGTGGCCACGAACTTTCAAACTGGAAACTCTGACGCGGGCTACTTGCGCCACAGCACGCCGGTGCCGTCGATCTCGACGATCTCCGAGGTCACGCCGTGCTTTTCGCGGTAGTCCGTCACCGCTTGCTCGCATGCCTTGATCGCGTGGTAGTCGTCGACGATGCAGAAGCCACCGGGTGACAGCCGCGGATACAGCGCGTCGAGCGCCTGGATGGTGGACTCGTACAGGTCGCCGTCGAGTCGCAGCACCGAGATGCGATCGATCGGCGCATCCTGCAGCGTGTCCTTGAACCAGCCGGGGACGAACCGAACCTGGTCGTCCAGCAACCCGTAACGCTCGAAATTGCCCCGCACTTCGGCTTCGGGCACCCCCAGGATCCGCGCGTGACGATGCAGCGTAATGCCCTTGTCCTGCTTGTAGTTTGCGACATCCGGTGGTGGTACGCCGGCGAACGAGTCGCACAGCCACACACAACGCTTCTCGTCCCCGTACGCGGCCAGCACCGCGCGCATCAAGATCGACGCGCCGCCGCGCCACACGCCACACTCGACCAGGTCGCCTGGGACGTCCTCCTCCAACACCGTCTCCACGCAATGCTGCAGGCTGGTCAGCCGCTGCATCCCGATCATCGTCAAGGCGTCCGCCGGCCAATCGAGGCCCAGGTCGCGTGCGTGCTTGTTGAACGGGCGCTTGCGCACCAGCATGAAATTGCGGGTGCTGAACAAGGGGCGTCCCAGGCGGTACCAGCCCACCGGCACCAACTCGTCGTTGCCGTACCTGGTCAGGTCGCGTCGGAGCAAGTCGAGGTATGCAAACCGCGTGTCGTGATCAGTCACGGCCAAAGTTGCCCCTTAATCCGCAAGTCGATAGTCCCGGTCATGAGCCTAGACGCCCCGTCGAGGCGCTCAATGCGTTTCGCAGTCTATCCATCATCTTGGCCCGCATTGCCAACTTGGATGCCGACTCACCACGACAGCTCAGCGACGATGCTCCGCTGTGGCCGTGCGGTCACAGTGTCCCGAGCGGGCGAACTTCTCCAGCAGGTCGACGGCGCGTCCGACGCTCTCGGACGGTTTGCTCATCCGGCAGGCGATCTCGCGCGCGCGAGCCGTGCACTCGGGGGCCAGGATCTTG
>NZ_LZJG01000524.1:0-19566 GCF_001667785.1 Mycobacterium sp. E3247
AGCCCCACGACTCGCCGATCTTGATCTTGACGCGCGGGATCTTCCACTCGTCCACCCAGCGTTCGAGCTGTGCGCGGGTCTGACGCTCGTCGTAGGTGGTGAACCCGCCGCTGCCGTAGATCGGGACCGCGTCGTGTGCCATGCCGAGCAGCCGGCACACCGGCAGGTCCAGCAGCTTGCCCTTGAGGTCCCACAGGGCGGTGTCGACGGCCGAGACGGCGCACGACACCAGCCCCGGTCGCCCGTTGTTGCGCATCGCCCGGACCATCGCCTGCCACCGACCGGTGATGTCCAGGGCGCCGTGTCCGGTGAGCGTCCCGGCGAGCGGCCCGTTGATCAACTCCGCGCACGCGCCGTCTGCGTAGGTGTAGCCGATCCCGCGCCGCCCGCCGGCGGCGACCTCGGCCAGCACCAGCGTGGTCGACGACCAGGGCAGGGTGCCGTCGGCTTCCGGTGCGTCGGTGGGGATTTCGTAGGACTGGGCGGTGACGTCGTCGATGCGGGCGTCGACGCTCATCGGGCCCACCGGCGCGCGGCGAGCCACCCGCCCAGTCCCGCCGCGCCCAGCGCGCCGGCCCCGCTGATCATCGCGTGCTGCGACGCCCACAGTTGCGGGCTCAGCGTGTGCGATTTGTCGTCGAACCCGCCGTGGGCGCCGTGGTCGCTGCCCGGCTCCTCGTCGAGCGGCTGCCACAGGTTGTGCGGGCGCCCGGCGCGCACGGGCTCCTCGGTCTGCTGCGAGTCGTACCCGGTGCGGCCCAGGTAACGGTCCAGCAGCGGCGCCACGAATTTCTGCGCCAGCAGCGTCACCGCGGTACTGTCACCGACCCAATATTGTTTGCGCCCAGGGTGATCCGCGGCATACAGGACGCCGCGGGCGGCCACCTCGGGCTGGTAGATCGGCGGCACCGGTTGCGGATGGCGGGGCAGCCGGGACAGCACCCAGGAGAACTGCGGGGTGTTGACCGCGGGCATCTGGGCCACCGTGACCCGCACGTTCGAGCGCTCGTGCAGCAGCTCGCAGCGCAGCGATTCGGTGAACCCGTTGATGGCGTGCTTGGCGCCGCAGTACGCCGACTGCAGTGGGATGGATCGCTGGCTGAGCGCGGAGCCGACCTGCACGATGGTGCCGCGGTCGCGCGGCCGCATCTTGCCCAGCGCCGCCATGGTGCCGTGCACGTACCCGAGGTAGGACACCTCGGTCACGCGTTTGAACTCCTCGGAGCTGATCTCGTGGAACGGCGCGAACACGGAGGTGAATGCGACGTTGACCCAGACGTCGATGGGTCCGAAGGCCGCCTCGGTCTCGTCGGCGGCGGCGACGACGGCCGCGTGGTCGGCCACGTCGGTGGGGATGGTCAGCGCCTTGCCGCCCCCGGATTCGACGTCGCGGGCGGCGCCGTCCAGCCCGGCGGACCCGCGGGCGAGCAGGGCGACGTTCGCCCCGCGCTGCCCGAAAAGTTTGGCGGTGGCCCGGCCGATGCCGGCGCTGGCTCCGGTGATCACGATCGTTTGTGTGGTCGGTGTCATCGCCTGATCTCCCTTCGTGTCAGTCATGGTGGGCGTCGTCGGCGAGGGTGGCCGTGCATTCGAGCATCAGCGCGTGCGCAAAGGCCTGGGGGAGGTTGCCGCGCAGCTGGCGCTGCCTGACGTCGTATTCCTCGCAGAACAATCCGGGGGGCCCGCAGGCGGCGCGGTTGCGTTCGAACCAGCGCATCGCGCAATGGGCATGGCCCATTTGGTGTTCGGCGAGCGCCATCATGAATCCGCAGAGCAGGAAGGCGCCCTCGGCGTCGCCGAGGTCGCGCTCGTCGTGCCGGAAGCGGTAGACGAACCCGTCGTGGCTGAGCTGATCGCGAACGGCGTCGAGTGTGGCGCGGGTGCGCGGGTCGTCGGCGGGCAGGGCCCCGCGCACGGGAGGCAGCAGCAGCGACGCGTCCACTCCGGGCAGCCGCGGGCTGCGTTGCCAGTAGCCGCCCTGCGGGTGCAGGCTGCCGGCGGCGGTGTCGGCCAGGATGGCGTCGGCCAGCGACGCGCTGGCGGCCACCTCGGTGCCGCCGCCCGCCACCTTGGCGATGGCGCGCAGCCCGGCGACACAGGCCAGCCTGGACTGCGTCCAGTGCTCGTTGTCGATCTCCCAGATCCCCGCGTCCGGCTCCCGCCAACGCTTTTCGATCGCGCCGATGGCGGCCTGCGCGGCGCGCCAGCCTTCGACATCGAGCCGCCCGGCGTGGCCCGCGCAGGCCAGCAGCTGCAGCGCCTCGCCGAAGACGTCGAGCTGGAATTGCTGGTTGACCCAGTTGCCCACCTTGTCGGTGCCGCCGGGGTAGCCGGGCAGGTCGAGGGTTTGCTCGCTGGGCACGCTGCCGCCCGTGACGGTGTAGGCCGGCTTGAGGTCGGGTCCGTGTTCCAGCAGCCGGCCGCCGACGAATTCGACCGCGCGGTCCAGCAATTCGGTCGCCCCGACGCTGGCGGCGGCGATGCCGGCGTACACCTGGTCCCGGATCCACGCGTAGCGGTAGTCGTAGTTCTGGTTGGTGTGTGCGCGCTCGGGCAGGCTCATCGTGGCGGCGGCGACCATGCCGCCGCCGCTGCTGGTCAGCCCGCGCAGCACCGCGTAGGAGTGCCGCGCGTCGCGCGGGGCGACGGTGCCGGTCAGCTCGGGCATGCTGCGGTGCCACGCGGCCTCCGTTGCGTCCCAGGCGACGTCGGGGTCGGGCGGCCGGTCGGGGAGCGCGCGTTCGGAGAGCTCCAGGACGAAGTCGTGCTGACCGCCCTCGTCGACGGTCACCTCACAGGCGAGCGCGTCCCCGTGGCCGCGCGCCCCGGTGACGGCGCGCGCGTCGCAGCCGCCGAGCCAGCGCCACCGTATCCGCCCCGACTTTCCGCTCCACACCCCGTCGTCGACGCTCAGATCGCCGGAGCCGTGCCGGCCGAACGCGGCGCTCGGCTGCAGCAACAGCCGCACCCGCGCGGTCCCGCGGCAGCCCAGCAGCCGGCGCAGCAGCACCACCCGGTCGGGATCGCCCGGGAAGGCCAGCGCCTCGCGGCATTCCACGATGCCGTCGCGGGTGATCCACCGGTTGCGCCAGATCAGGGTGCCCGGCTCGTAATAGCCGCCCCACACGTGCCGGACGTCGGTCGGGGTGATCGCGTAAACCCCATCGCCGCCAATGAGATTCGAGAATACGGCGTCGGAATCCCACCGCGGGGTGCACATCCACGCGACGTCGCCCTGCGGACCGATCAGGGCGCCCCGCTCGCCGTCCGCGAGCAGCGCGTACTCGCGCAGCACCCGCGGGGAGAAGGTCACCTCGACATCGATCGTGCGGTCAGACACGGACCCCCGCCTTCGCCGGCCGGCTTGCCGGGGCGTCCCTGCCGATCTTGCCGGTCGCCATCCGTTCGGCCAGCCGCGAGGCCAACGCCATGATCGTCAGCGCCGGGTTCGCCGAGCCCTGCGTCGGGCAGACCGAGCCGTCGGTGAGGAACAGGTTCGGCACGCCCCACACCCGGTGGTCGGAATCGACCACCGAGTTGTCCGGGCGGGTGCCCATGCGCGCGCCCCCGATCAGGTGGGCGAAGCGTTCGATGGTCAGCACGTCCTGGGCGCCCGACGCGTGCAGGATGTCGTCGATCACCTTGGTGGAGTAGGCCATGTTGGCCTTGTCGTTGTCGCACAGCGTGTAGTCGAACCGGGCGACCGGGATGCCGTACGGGTCCGTCTCCTGGGCGAGGGTGACCCGATTGTCCGGCAGCGGCAACAGCTCGTTGAGCACGCCGATGGTCGCCCAGTGGTTGTAGTCGCGCATGTACTCCCGCAACGCCCGCCCCCAATGCCCGTCGGCGAGCACGTGTTCGGCCCAGCCGATCGGCATGGGGGACACGGTCTGGATGGCGAAGCCGCGGGCGAACCCGCGGGACGGGTCCGTCTCGTAGAACTGCTCCGAGGACACCTCCGGGGGTGGCGCCTTGTACATCCGGACCTCTTCCGACCACCGGCCCGCCGACTGCGTGGCGCCCTGCACCATCACGTAGCGACCGACCTGGTCGTCGTTGTTGCCCAACCCGTTCGGGAAGCGCTCGCTGGCCGAGTTCAGCAGCAACCGCGGCGTCTCGATGGAGTACCCGGCGATCGCGACGACCTTGGCCCGCTGCAGCCGTTCGCTCCCGCCCACTTCGTCGTAATAGACCACCCCCCGCGCGGCGCCGCTGTCGTCGAGTTCGACGCGCGCCGCCATGCAATTGGCGCGCACCTCCACGGCGTGGGCCAGCGCGTCGGGCAGGTGCGTGACGTACGGGCTGGCTTTGGCGTTGACCTTGCAGCCCTGCAGGCAGTAACCGCGGTAGATGCAGTGCGGGCGGTTACCGAAGGTCCCGTTGACGATGCCGACGGGCCCCACCCGCATCTCGATGCCGAGCTGCATGGCGCCCCGCCACAGCTTGGCGGCCGCGCCCGAAATCGGGTGCGGGGAAAAGGAATAACGATGCGGGTAGCCCCAGGGCCAGTTCTGCCCGGCCACCGGCAGCTCCAGCTCGATCCGCTCGTAATGCGGGCGGACGTCCTCGTAGCGGATCGGCCAGTCCGCCCCTACACCGTCGAGGGTGTAGGTGTGGAAGTCGCTGGGATGGAACCGCGGCGTGTAGCCGGCGTAGTGGACCATCGAGCCGCCCACCCCACGCCCGGAGTTGTTCTTGCCCAGCTCGATCGGGTCCTCACCGCCGATGATGCGCTTCTGCGTCCAGTACAGCGCGTGCGAACCCGCCTCGTCGGACACCCAGTCCTCGTCGGGGTGCCAGAACGGGCCCGCCTCGAGGATGACGACCCGCCAGCCGGCCCGCGCGAGGCGCTGGGCGAGCACCGATCCGCCGGCGCCGGCGCCGACGACCACCAGGTCGACCTCGTCGTCGTCGCGGTAGCGCTGCATGGTCTTCTCGCCGGGCAGGTCGCGCGAGTGCACGTCGAGCAGGAACCGCGATTCGTTGTCCTTGGGCCCGACGGCTCCCCTGAGCAGTCCGCGGAGTCGGTCACCCATCACAGTTCACCGTGTTGCACCACGCGGACCGGGTCCTCGTCCGTGGCGCCCCTCGTCTCGAATGGTTCGCGGGCCGCGGCATCCCCGGTGGCGCCGCCCAGGCGCATGAACCCGCGCGGGTAGGCCGGGCCCCCGAATCCGATCTCGTTCCATGCCCAGGGGTGAGAGTAGAACCCGGACAACACTATTCGCATGCACACCGACCACGCGCGCTTGACGTTGAGGCGCTCCCAGGTGCCACCGTTCAGGGCGCCGTCGGAGAACTGGTCGATGATCGCCTCGCGGGTGTCGGGCTCCGCGTCGGCGAACGAGGCCTTGCCGTAGCGGCGGGACGCGGTCTCGTCCAGCGCCCGCAGCACCAGCCGCCAGGTGTCGCGGTCGTCGGGCATGTCGGCGTACTGGTAGCCGTCGAGCCGGCCGTCGGCGAGCTTGGAGTCGACCGACTCGGGCACGGGCACCCGCGGCTCGGTGTCCTGGGCGAGCACGGTGTCGCAGAACGCGCGCAGGCACGGCTCCTCGTCGGCGGTGAAGAACCGCAGCGGCCCGGGCGGCTCCAGCCGGGCCAGCACCACCTTCTTGGTGGCCTCGTCCCAGGTGTCGGCCGTCTCCAGCACGTCGAAATCCGGGTAGCGCCCGATCATTTGGGGCGTGGTCCCGCGGCGTTGTCTGGGCAGCCAGGACGGGTGCGGGGGTTTGCGATCCGGTCGCAGGTTGGGCAGGTGGTCGGGGCGGGCGGTGTCTGCCATCGCGCTCAGCCCCGGAACCGCTCGCGCCGCAGGATCGAGGCCAGCAGCCCCATCCCGCCGACCATGCACATCAGCCCCGGCGCCGCGATCGGCGGGCCCATGGGCACGTTGTAGGACGCGTTCTTCCATCCACCGGGCTTGCGGGCCACCCCGCGCGCGTGCAGGTATTCGCCCATGAGGCCGTTGGCCGTGTAGATGCCGGCCGTGATCGGCAGCCAGAGTTTGGCCCAGCGCCGGGAGAACACCCCGCCGATTCCGGCGACCACCACCGGCGGGGTGACCACGATCGGGCTCCACATCCACTTGTTGCCGAAGCTCGCCTTGTAGTGCTCGAAATAGATCTCGGCCGTGGTCACGAGGGCCGCCATGGCCGTCAGCCCGGACAGCGAGCGTTCGAAGCGGCCGTGCGCGACGTCGTATAACGCCCGCTCGCCCAGCTGAATCGCCTCGTGCTTGCGCCGTCCGCCGTTGCCTAACAACAACATTTGATTGCCTTCCTTTAGCTCGTGGATCGCTGGTCATCCGAGTTACTGGCCGGGGTGGCGCCCGTGGGGCATGACGCGAGCGGGCGGTGGTCCGCACACCGAGAACGACGCCATGCCGTGACGGTCCGGGGCGGTTTGCCCATGCGTCACCTCACTTTTGAACCGAAACACGTTCAGGCAGCCAGCGCGATGAAGACTCGCGATGGCTGCCCAGAGAACTGGTAAGCGCCCAGCTGTGTGTTTCAACCGAGGTGGCCCCGACGGCGCGTCGTGACCGAAGCGCATTCGGTGCGTACCCGGTTTGGTTAGGCGCAAACCGTCCGCGTTCGGCCGGCCTTGCGGCGGCGCAAAGTCCCGACTCGGGGGCCGGGCCGCCGCTCCGGCGACTTGTCACACCCACCCGCTACTATCGAAACTATGTTCGAATATGCCGAGGCTTCGCGGTCGACGCCGGAGTCGGCCGCGCTGCTGGCCCGGGTGCGCGACGCGGGCCGCGCGGAGGCGCGGGCCGCCGCGGAACGCCTTGCGGCAGTGGGTGACTTGCTTGTCTTGCGCTGCCGGGATTCGGGGGAGCGGCCGGACTGGGCCGCCGATGCGTGGGACGCGGTCGCCGCCCAAGTCGGTGCGGCGCTGGGATGCAGCCTGGCGATGGCGCATAGCTACCTGCGCTATGCGATGGCGATGCGCGAGCGGCTACCCGAGGTCGGCAAGGCGTTCCGGGTGGGGGACATCGACTATCGCGCATTTCAGACGATCGTGTACCGCACCGATCTGATCACCGACCCCGACGGCGTGGCGCGCGTGGACGCGCGGTTGGCCGCGTTGGTGTCGCGGCGCCCGTCGTTGACCCGGAGCGGGTTGAGCGCGGCCGTGGATCGGGTCGTGGCGCTGGTGGACGCCGACGCGGTGCGCCGGGCCAAGGAGGCGGTCGCCGATCGGTTTGTGGATGTGCAAGACAACGAGTCGGGGACGGCGTGGGTGACCGGCAGCCTGTTCGGCGCCGACGGACGTGCGCTGGATCGACGCCTCGAGGAAATGGCGCGCAGCGTGTGTGGCGCCGACCCACGCACCCCTCGACAGCGGCGGGCCGATGCGCTGGGCGCGCTGGCCGCCGGGGCGCAGCGGTTGCGGTGTCTATGCGGAACACCCGACTGCGCAGGCGGCGGGCGCACCCCGAGCAATGTGGTGATCCATGTCGTCGCCGAGCAGGCGACTGTCTCCGGACAAGGTGGGGCCCCGGGCGTGCTGCCCGGTGTCGACGGACTCATACCGGCCGAGGTGATCGCCGAACTCGCTCGCTCGGCCAAGTTGGTCCCGCTCACCATCCCCGCCGAGGCCGAACCGCGCTATACCCCCTCGACCCGGTTGGCGGACTTCGTCCGCTGCCGGGACCTGACGTGCCGGGCGCCGGGGTGCGACCGGCCTGCCGTCGACTGCGACATCGACCATACGATCCCGTACAGCGACGGTGGACCCACCCACGCGTCGAACCTGAAATGCCTTTGCCGCCAACATCATTTGCTCAAAACATTTTGGGGCTGGCGCGACGAGCAGTTGCCCGACGGCACCCTCATCTGGCGGCTGCCCGACGGACACACCTACGTCACCGCCCCGGGCAGCGCGCTGTTGTTCCCGACACTGTGCGCGCCCACCGGGCCCCTGCCCGCCCCGAAACCGCGCGAGCGCTGCGGCGAGCGCACCGCACGGATGCCCCTGCGCACCCGCACCCGCGCCCAGAACCGGGCGCAGCACGTCGCCGCCGAACGCCACCGCAACCGGCGAGCCCGCGTGGCAACCCACACCGGCCCGGCACCGCCGGACGAGGAACCCCCGCCGTTCTGATCAGACGGACTTGGTCACGCCGACGTAGGACAGCACGACGTCGGATTCGTCGGTCGCCTGGGTCAGCGTTGCGTAGGACCGGATGAACGACTGACCCACGCACCCATCGATTTTGACGTGGAATCCGGTGACGATGACCCGCGGATTCGCGCCCTTGAAGTCCTTCCGGGCCACCGGTACGACGACTACGACGCCGGGTTTGAGGCCCACGGTGACCACGCCGTTCAGCGGAGTGGACACCAACGGAATGGCTACGGGCGTACCGGCTCCCAGTCCCGCGATGCCCAGGCCCGGGGTGATTCCGGCGCTGCCTGCGATCGTGACGCCGTTGGATGTGCTCATGTCGATCCCGCAGCCGATCTCGTAACCCACCTCGAGGGTGCCGCGAGGCTGGTCGATCCCGTCCAGCGAGCCGAGGAAGGTTCCGCGGGCCAGGTATTCGCGAGACGAGAGCGCTGTCGTCAACGGCGCTATGGGAACCTGCGACTCGTCCTTGGCGCCCAGGGTCAAATCCCAGCCCTCGGGCGTCGTGTAGGTCACCGGATCGGAGGACGGCACCCGCCCTTCGTCGGAGGGCCCCGCGGTGGCCGCGGCGTTCTCGGCGTCCGGATCGGCGGCCGCCGGGGGCGCCGAGATCACCGACACGGCGACGCACAACGCGACGATCGCAGCGCGACGGACGACCACGGCTACCGGCCACACGAGCGATACCGTAGGCGCGGCCCGACCACGGCCTCGAAATTTGCTGGCCGCCCCGCCGAAGTCGTTGTGCTTTCGTAACCGTTATGGAATGGGGCTGCGGGATTCGGGGGCCGGTAAGATTGCTGCTTTGGTGACCGGTGCTCCGGCGACGACGGAAGGGGTGGCGAATGAAGCCCCACCTGCGCTCTCTCGGACTGCTGGCCGGTGCCGTGGCGGCCATGGCGCTCAACGGCGGCACCGGGGTAGCGCAAGCGGATTCGGGCGACGGGGCGGCCGGCATCATCAATCAACTCATCACGTCCACTCCGGCGCTGGCTTCCGATCAGGCCGACCAACACGGTCCGTCGACGGGATCGGATGCCGTCGGCATGTATTGCGAAAACCGATTCGCGCGGTGCCGGTAGCGAGACGCCACGCTGAGCGGCTGCAGCCGCCGCCCTCCTGAGGGCCTCCGGCCGATTCTCATCCGGCCGCCACGGACCACCCGCGAGCAAATCACCTGGCCAGGCCCACCGACCCCGCTGGTGTGCCATGATGTCGGAGCTGTCAAGACATAGGGGAGCGGCCGTGGATCTCAACTTGTCGATCGTCACGCGACCGGTGGAGCGCCTGATAGCTACGGCGCAGAACGGGCTGGAAGTCGTCCGGCTGGGGGGCTTGGAGACGGGTAGCGTCCCGTCGCCATCGCAGATCGTCGAGAGCGTGACGATGTACAAGCTGCGGCGTTATTTCCCGCCCGACAACCGGCCGGACAAGCCGCCGGTGGGCCCGCCGGTGCTGATGGTGCACCCGATGATGATGTCGGCGGACATGTGGGACGTCACCCGCGAGGACGGCGCCGTCGGCATCCTGCACGCCAACGGGCTGGACCCCTGGGTCATCGACTTCGGCGAACCGGACAAGGTGGAAGGCGGCATGCGCCGCACCCTGGCCGATCACATCGTCGCGCTCAGCCAGGCCATCGACACCGTCAAGGGCGTCACCGGCAGCGACATCCATCTGGTCGGTTACTCCCAGGGCGGCATGTGGTGCTACCAGGTCGCCGCCTACCGGCGGTCGAAGAGCCTGGCCAGCATCGTCACCTTCGGCTCGCCGGTGGACACCCTGGCCGCCTTGCCGATGGGCATCCCGCCCAACTTCGCCGCGCCGGCGGCCAACTTCATGGCCGACCACGTCTTCAGCCGGCTGGCCATCCCCAGCTGGATGGCGCGCACCGGCTTTCAAATGCTCGATCCGCTCAAGACCGCCAAGGCGCGCGTCGACTTCGTCCGCCAGCTGCACGACCGCGAGGCGCTGCTGCCGCGCGAACAGCAGCGCAGGTTCCTCGAACGCGAGGGCTGGATCGCCTGGTCGGGCCCGGCGATCTCCGAACTGCTCAAGCAGTTCATCGCCCACAACCGCATGATGACCGGCGGCTTCGCCGTCAACGGGCAGATGGTCACGCTCACCGACATCACCTGCCCGGTGCTGGCCTTCGTCGGCGAGGTGGACGACATCGGGCAGCCGGCGTCGGTGCGCGGCATCAGACGCGCGGCGCCGGATGCCGAGGTCTACGAAAAGCGCATCCGCACAGGCCATTTCGGTTTGGTCGTCGGATCCAAGGCCGCGCAGCAGAGCTGGCCGACCGTCGCCGAATGGGTGAAGTGGCTGTCCACCGGCGGCGACAAACCGGACGGCATCGACCTGATGGCCGACCAGCCCGAGAAGCACACCGACAGCGGTGTCGCGTTGAGTTCCCGTCTGGCACACGGTATCGGCGAGGTTTCCGAGGCGGCGCTGGGCGTGGTGCGCGGTGCCGCCAACACGGTGGTCGCGGCCAACAAGTCGATGCGCACCCTGGCCGTCGAAACGGCCCGCACGCTGCCGCGCCTGGTCCGGCTGGGGCAGATCAACGACCACACGCGCATCTCGTTGGGCCGCATCATCGACGAGCAGGCGCACGACGCCCCGCAGGGCGAATTCCTGCTCTTCGACGGGCGCGTGCACACCTACGAGGCCGTCAACCGGCGCATCAACAACGTCGTCCGCGGCCTGATCGAGGTCGGGGTGCGCCAGGGCGACAGGGTCGGTGTCCTGATGGAGACGCGGCCCAGCGCGCTGGTCGCGATCGCCGCGCTGTCCCGGCTCGGTGCCGTCGCCGTGGTGATGCGACCGGACACCGACCTGGCCGCGTCGGTCCGGCTCGGGGGAGTGACCGAACTGCTGACCGACCCCACCAACCTGGAGGCGGTGCTGGCGTCGGACCGCCAGGGGTTGCGGCAGGTGCTGGTGCTGGGCGGCGGCGAGGCGCGGGATCTGCACCTGCCCGACGACAGCGACGTCATTGACATGGAACAGATCGACCCGGACGCCGTCGAGCTGCCCGGCTGGTACCGGCCCAACCCGGGACTGGCCCGCGACCTGGCGTTCATCGCGTTCAGCGCGGCCGGCGGCGAACTGGTGGCCAAGCAGATCACCAACTACCGCTGGGCGGTGTCGGCCTTCGGCACCGCCTCGACGGCCGCCCTGGACCGCCGGGACACCGTCTACTGCCTCACCCCGCTGCACCACGAGTCGGCGCTGCTGGTGAGCCTGGGCGGCGGGGTCGTCGGCGGCACCCGCATCGCGCTGTCCCGCGGCCTGGACCGCGACCGGTTCGTCCAAGAGGTGCGCCAGTACGGCGTCACGGTGGTGTCCTACACCTGGGCCATGCTCCGCGAGATCGTCGACGATCCCGCCTTCGTGCTGCACGGCAACCACCCGGTGCGGCTGTTCATCGGTTCGGGCATGCCGACCGGGCTGTGGGGCCGCGTCGTCGACGCCTTCGCGCCCGCCCACGTCGTCGAGTTCTTCGCCACCACCGACGGACAGGCGGTGCTGGCCAACGTGTCCGGCGCCAAGGTCGGCAGCAAGGGCCGCCCGCTGCCGGGCGCCGGGCGCATCGAGCTGGCCGCCTACGACGTCGAACACGACCTGATCCTGGAGAACGACCGCGGCTTCGTCCAGATCGCCGAGCCGAAACAAGTCGGGGTGCTGCTCGCCGCGTCCAACGGTCCGATCGACCCGACCGCGTCGGTCAAACGGGGCGTCTTCGCCGCCGGCGACACCTGGATCTCGACCGAGTACCTGTTCTACCGCGACGACGACGGCGACTACTGGCTGGCGGGCCGGCGCGGCTCGGTGGTCCACACCGCGCGCGGTCCCGTCTTCGACGAGCCGGTGAACAACGTGCTCGGCTGCGTCACCGGCGTCGATCTCGCGGTGACCTACAACGTGCCCGTGGGCGACCGCCAGGTCGCGGTCTCGGCGGTCACGCTGCTGCCGGGGGCCGGCATCACCGCGGCCGACCTGACCGACGCCGTGGCGAAGATCCCCATCGGCGTCGGCCCCGACATCGTCCAGGTGTGTCCGGAGATGACGTTGAGCGCGACCTATCGTCCGACCGTCAGCGCCCTGCGCGCGGCCGGAATTCCCAAGCCGGGCCGCCAGGTCTGGTACTTCGACGCCGAGGGCAACTTCTTCCGGAAGCTGACCCCGAGCGTGCGGTCCGAGCTGAGCGGGCGCGACCATGATTGACGATTCGCTGCTGGAAATCCTGGTGTGCCCGGCCGACCGTGGCCCGCTGCTGCTCGTGGATGACGAGTTCCTGTACAACCCGCGGCTGCGGCGCGCCTACCGGATCGAGGACGGCATCCCGGTGCTGCTGGTCGACGAGGCCCGCGACGTCGACGACGACGAGCACGCCCGGCTCATGGCACGAGCCCGTCCGGCAGATCCCCGGTGAGATAGCGCTGCAGGTTGGGCGCGATGGTCTGCGCGACCTGCTGGGCCGGCAGCGACGCGAACGGCTCCAGCTGCAGGATGTAGCGCGCCATCACGACGCCGACCAGCTGCGAGGCGACGAACTGGACGCGGATGACCCCGCTGCCGGGCGGATTGTCAACGCGCGGGCCGACTTCCACCGCGATCACGTCCTCGATGAACGTGCGGAACAGGTTGACCTCCGAGCCGGCCAGGATGGACCGCAGCGTGGCGATGAACCCCGTGCCCAGGTCGGAATCCCACAGCGGCAACAACATCGACGGCAGCCGGTAACCGACTTCCTCGATCGGCACGTCGCGCAGCGGGCCGATGATGTCCATCGGATCGATCGGGATGTGCACGGCCGCGGCGAACAGCTTCTCCTTGGTGCCGAAGTAGTGATGCACCAGCGCCGAGTCGACGCCCGCGGCCGCCGCCACCGCGCGGATCGAGGTATTGCCGATTCCATTGGTGGCGAACAATTCTCGGGCGCTGACCAGGATGCGATTGCGGGTGTCGGAGCTGCCGGCCGGCCGCCCGGGCCGCCTGCGACCCTCATTGGCGGGCTCCGCCGCGCTTGCGATCGCCACTAGATCGCCACTACGGGGTCCGTCGCCGCAGCGTCGCGGCCGCCAGGCACAGCGACGCGAGCGCGAAACCCAGCACGACGACGATGTCGCGCACCGCGACGTAGGTCAGCTGCGGGTGCACCCCCACCTGTTGGAGTGCCTCCAGCGCGTAGCTGGCCGGCATCACGTCGCTGACCCACTGCAGCCAGTGCGCCATCAACGCCCGGGGCACGATGATGCCGGCGAGCAACAACTGCGGCACCATCACCAGCGGGATGAACTGCACCGCCTGAAACTCGGTGCGAGCGAAGGCACTACACAGCAGGCCGAGGCCCACGCCCAGGACGGCGTTGACGATCGCGATCACGAACACCCACGCGGGGCTGCCGGCGGTGTCGAAGCCGAGCAGCCAGAACGACACGATGCACGCCAGGACGGCCTGTGCTGCGGCGGCCGTCGAGAAGGCGGTGCCGTAGGCCATCAGCAGATCGAACCGCCGCAGGGGAGTGGTCAGGATGCGCTCCAGCGTGCCGGAGGCCCGTTCCCGCTGCATGGTGATCGCCGTGATGATGAACATCACGAACAGCGGGAACAGGCCCAGCAGGATCAGGCAGGCGTTGTTGAAGGGCGTCGGCGTGCCCGGCCGGTGCGGCTCGTTCTGCAGCATGTAGTACATCAGCGTGATCACCAGGACCGGCACGAACAGGATCATCGCGACGCTGCGGTGGTCGGCCGCCAGCTGGCGCAGGATCCTTGTCGTGGTGGCGGTATATCCCTTGAGCCCTAACCGGCCTGGCGCATGATGTTGCGCTTGATGATGGACAGAAACGCGTCCTCCAGTGACGTGCATCCGGTGTCCTCTCGTAGTCGGTCCGGTGTGGTGTGCGCGAGCAGGTGACCGTCCCGCATCAGCAGCAGGTCACCGCAGTGGTCGGCCTCGTCCATGACGTGGCTGGACACCAGCAGCGTGGTTCCGCCGCGGGCGAGGTCGGCGAACTGCTCCCAGAGATCCGCGCGCAGCACGGGGTCCAGGCCCACCGTCGGCTCGTCGAGCACGAGCAGCGCGGGCCGGCAGACCAGCGCGCACGCCAGCGAAACCCGGGTGCGCTGACCGCCGGAAAGGTTGGCGCAGAAGGCGGTTCGGTGATCGGCCAGCCCCACCCGATCGATCGCCGCGTCGGCGGCCTGGCGATCGAAACCGTACAGCGAGGCGAAATACCGGACGTTGTCGACCACGCGCAGGTCGTTGTAGATGGTCGGATCCTGCGGCAGGTACCCGACCCGGCGGTGCAGCGACGCCGACCCGGCCGGGTGGCCGAGCACGGTGACGGTTCCCGAGGTGACGATCTGGGTGCCGACGATGGACCGCATCAGGGTGGTCTTGCCGCAGCCGGACGGGCCGAGCAGGCCGGTGACGCTGCCGCGCGCGATCTGCACCGAGAAGTCGTGCAGGGCGGGGCGCTTACCGCGGATCACCCGCAGGTGATCGATGCGGACGGCCGGTTCGCTGATTAATTCATCACGTGATGAAGTCATCATGTGATGAATATTCGTCCTCTACCGAGGGCGTGTCAAGGGGTTACGGGGAGCGACCTTCGGAACCGGGGCGCCGCAGCGGCAGGTGGCCGTGCACGCCCTCGGCGTAGGCGGTCTCGGCGTGCTGCGTGAGGTCCACGCCGGTGGTCTCGTCCTCCGGACTGAGCCGGAATCCCATCACCCGGTCGATCACCTTCGCGAGCACGAACGACACCGTGAACGCATAGAGCGCGACCACGACGATCGCGAGCGCCTGCTTGCCCAGCTGGGAAAAGCCGCCCCCGTAGAACAAGCCCCGCGGGCCCGACGTCATGACCGCCGTGGCGAGCAGCCCGATCAACGACACCCCGACGACGCCGCCGACGAAGTGCACGCCGACCACGTCCAGCGAATCGTCATAGTTGAGGCGGAATTTCGCGCTTACCGCGAACGAGCACACGACGCCCGCCGCCAGCCCGACCACCGCCGCACCCAGCGTGTTGACGGTCCCGCACGACGGCGTGATCGCGACCAGCCCGGCCACCACGCCGGAGGCCGCACCGAACGTCGTGGGCCGGCCGTCGCGGATCTGTTCCACCGACAGCCAGCCCAGCATGCCCAGGCAGCCGGCGACGAGCGTGTTCAGGAAGATGGCCGCGGCGGTGCCGTTGGCCGCCAGGGCCGAGCCGGCGTTGAACCCGAACCAGCCGAACCACAGCAGCCCGACGCCGAGCAACACCAGCGGCAGGTTGTGCGGCCGCATGGCGTCCTTCTTGAAGCCGATGCGGGGCCCGAGCACCAGCGCCAGGGCCAGGGCCGAGGAACCGGACACGATCTCGACGACCAGGCCGCCCGCGTAATCGAGCACGCCCAGCTTGGCCAGCCAGCCGCCGGGCCCCCACACCCAGTGCGCGACAACCGAATACACGACCACCGTCCACACCGGGACGAACACCATCCACGCGGCGAACTTCGCGCGGTCGGCGATCGCCCCGCTGACCAGGGCGGCCGTGATGATCGCGAACGTGACCTGGAACGTGGCGTACAGCAGCTCGGGAACCGCCCCGTGCGCGGTGTCCGGGGTGATGCCCAGCATCCCGATGTGCCTGAGGTTGCCGAGGAATCCGCTCGCCCCGTCGTCGGAGAACGCGATGGTGTAGCCGACCAGCAGCCACGCCACCGTGACCAGCGGGATGGAGATGAAGCTCATCATGATCATGTTGAGCACCCCGGTGGTGCGGACCATGCCGCCGTAGAAGACGGCCAGGCCGGGAGTCATCAGCAGCACCAGCGCGGTGCTGGCCAGCAGCCAGGCGGTGGCGGCGGGGTCGATCGGATGCATGTCGTGTGCTCCTTCGCAGGTCCCGGGACACCGGGATACTGCCATGGCGGCGCGGTCGGTAGGTTCGGTGGGTGGCCGCACGTCAGCTACTCGTCGACCCCGTCGCTGCTGCCCAACGGCTACTCGGCGCCACCCTCACCGGGCGGGGCGTCAGCGCCGTCATCGTCGAAGTGGAGGCCTACGGCGGCGTTCCCGACGGTCCCTGGCCGGACGCCGCGGCGCACTCCTATCGCGGCATCAGCGGACGCAACGCGGTGATGTTCGGTCCGCCCGGGCGGCTCTACACCTACCGCAGCCACGGGATCCACGTGTGCGCCAACGTCTCCTGCGGGCCGGACGGCACGGCCGCGGCGGTGTTGCTGCGCGCCGCGGCCCTCGAGGAGGGCACCGAGACCGCGCGCGCCCGGCGCGGCGAGCTGGTGCGCGGGTCCGCGCTCGCGCGGGGGCCGGGGAACCTGTGTTCGGCCCTGGGAATCACCATGGACGACAACGGCATCGACCTGTTCAGCCCGGCCAGCCCGGTGACCCTCGAACTCAACGAGCCGCTGACCGCCGCGTCGGGCCCGCGCGTCGGGGTCAGCCAAGCCGCCGACCGACCGTGGCGATTCTGGCTCGCGGGCCGGCCGGAAGTCTCGGCGTACCGGCGCAGCCCGCGGGCACCCGCCCCCGGGACCAGCGACTAGACCGGGACGCGGACAGCCGCGCGGAAGGCGGGGTCCGCCCGCCGCGCGAGGAACACGAACGTCACGGCCAGCAGGGGCGCGACGGCGCTGTACAACGCGGCCGGCATGGCCATTTCGGTGCTGTTCAGCAACTGTGGGCTCAACGCGATGCCCATCGCCACGACGGCGTTGTGCATCCCGACCTCCAGGCTGACCGCCACGGCCTGGCGGGGAGCCAGCCGCATGAAGCGCGGCGCCAGGTAGCCGACCGTCAGGCTCACGGCGCAGAAGGTCACGACGGCCCCGCTCAGCGCGCCGAAGTGATGCCACAACGTCGTCCGCCCCCCGGCGACCGCGCCGAGCACGGCGACGACCAGCAACGCCAGCGCGATGATGCGGACCGGCCGCTGCAGCCGTTGGGCGAGTTCGGGGAAGCGGTGACGGAAGGCGACCCCGATCGCGATCGGGACGAGCACCAGGCCGAACACCGTGAAGAACTTGTCCACCTGGAGCGGGAGGAACCGGCCTTCGCCGAGGAACCAGGTCATCGACACCGCCAGAATCGCGGGCAGCGCGACGATCGACAGCACGGCGTTGATCGCCGTCAGCGTGAGGTTGAGGGCCAGGTCGCCGTTGAACAGGTGGCTCAGGATGCTCGACATCGTCCCGCCGGGGGTGGCGGCCATCAGCATGAGACCCACGGCCAGATGGGGCTCGAGGTGGAAGGCCTCGGCGATCGCCAGGCACAGGGCCGGCAGCAGCAGCGACTGGCAGATGAGCGCCACCGCGAGCGGTTTGCGCATCGTGGCGGCCCGTTTGAAGTCGGCGACCGTGAGCGTCAGCCCGAGGGCCAGCATCACCACCACGACGACCAGCGGCCAGTATCGGTTGTCCATAACGCTCCACGTCGTCGGTGCGCTCAGCGGGCAGGCGGTGACGCGGCGGTGCGCCGCTCGGTTAGCTTGCCTCATCCCGGTGCGCGTGGGCGAATCGTGGCCGCGGGACCGACTAAAGTCGGCGGCGATGTCTTCCGGGATCCTTGACGAGCTGGGCTGGCGCGGGCTGATCGCGCAGTCCACCGACCTCGACGCGCTGGCGGCCGAGGCGCAGCGCGGGCCGATGACGGTGTACGCCGGCTTCGACCCCACGGCGGCCAGCCTGCATGCGGGGCACCTGGTGCCGTTGCTGGCGCTGCGCCGGTTTCAGCGCGCCGGCCACCGCCCGATCGTGCTGGCCGGCGGGGCCACCGGCATGATCGGTGACCCGCGCGACGTCGGGGAGCGCACCCTCAACGAGGCGGACACCGTCGCCGAATGGACCGAGCGCATCCGGGGCCAGCTGGAGCGTTTCGTCGACTTCGACACGTCGCCGACGGGGGCCGTCGTCGTCAACAACCTGGACTGGACGGCCCCGTTGTCGGCCATCGAGTTCCTGCGCGACCTGGGCAAGCACTTCTCGGTCAACGTCATGCTGGACCGCGACACGATCCGGCGGCGGCTGGAGGGCGAGGGCATCTCCTACACGGAGTTCAGTTACATGCTGCTGCAGGCCAACGACTACGTCGAACTGCATCGCCGCTACGACTGCGCGCTGCAGATCGGCGGCTCCGACCAGTGGGGCAACATCATCGCCGGGGTCCGGCTGGTGCGCCAGAAGCTGGGCGCGACGGTGCACGCGCTCACCGTGCCGCTGGTGACGGCGGCCGACGGCACCAAGTTCGGCAAGTCGACCGGCGGCGGCAGCCTGTGGCTCGACCCGGCGATGACCACCCCGTACGCCTGGTACCAGTACTTCTTCAACACCGCCGACGCCGACGTGATTCGCTACCTGCGGTGGTTCACCTTCCTGTCGGCCGAGGAGTTGGCCGAGCTGGAACAGGCGACGGCCGAGCGCCCGCAGCAGCGGGCCGCACAGCGACGGCTGGCCCGCGAACTGACCGTCCTGGTGCACGGCGAGGCGGCCACCGAGGCGGTCGAGCACGCCAGCCGGGCGCTGTTCGGGCAGGGTGAACTGGACCGGCTGGACGAGGCGACGCTGGCGGCGGCGCTGCGCGAGGCGTCGGTCGCCGAGCTCAAACCCGGCGGCCCGGACGGGATCGTCGACCTGTTGGTGGCCAGCGGCCTGTCCGAGAGCCGCAAAGCCGCGCGCCGCACCCTGGGCGAGGGCGGCGTATCGGTCAACAACGTCCGCATCGACAGCGAGGAATGGGCTCCGCAGCCCTCGGATTTCCTGTACGGCCGGTGGCTGGTGTTGCGCCGCGGAAAGCGCACCGTCGCGGGGATCGAAAAGGCCTGACGCCGCGACGGCGACCGTGTCGTGCCCTCGACGTGATCGGGTTGGCCAGGGTGGTCACGGTGACTTCCGCGGTCAAGCCTCTTGATTGCCCAACACGGCCTGGGTCTGGGTGACTTGAGCGACTCGTTTGCCGCGATCGTCGCTCAAGTCGGTCTGGACGACGATGGTGCTGCGGCCGACGTGCAGCGGGTTGCATGTCGCGTTCACGATGCCGCCGCGTACCGCGCGGAAGAAGTTGGTCTTGGATTCGATGGTGGAGGTCCCCGCGCCTCGCGGCAGGTTGGCGACCGCGCACAGGGCGCCCACGGTGTCGGCGAAGGCCATGAGCGCCCCGCCGTGCAGAATGCCACCCGCGGTACACAAATGCTCGGCCCAGGCCATCGTGGCGGTGACTTCCTCGGCAGTCACCTTGCCAATGCCGATCTGAAGGGTGTCAGCGAACGGGAGCTGCGGTATGTCGGCAGTTCGATCCGAAGTGTTCATCCAGTCAGCTTTCACCCGGGCGTGAATGGTGGTCCAGCCGTGCCGGTGTCGCGGTCATCGGAGCGCCTCCTTCACGAACCGCAGCTGCTGCAGCTGCTCGACGAACCCG
>NZ_LZJG01000525.1:0-2375 GCF_001667785.1 Mycobacterium sp. E3247
GACCCGAAGATCTCCCAGACCGAGAAGTCGAAGGCCAGCGAGTGGCATTGCGACCACACCCGACCCAGCGCCAGTTCTTCCTCGGCCGACTGCAGCAGCTGGGTGACGTTGTGGTGGGTGACGGCCACACCCTTTGGGACCCCGGTGGTGCCGGAGGTGTAGATGACGTAGGCGATGTCGCCGGGGTCCGGCGGCGGCGGTGCGCAGCTGCGTTGGGTTGCCAGTTCGGGGTCGTCGAAGTCGATGACGGCGACGTCGGAATCGTCCAGCCGTGACCGCACGCCCGCGGTGGTGACGGCGGCGACCGGTATGGCGTCGGTGAGCATGAATTCGATGCGTGCTGCCGGCAGGGCCGGGTCGATGGGCAGGTAGGCCGCCCCGCTCTTGAGCACCGCCAGGATCGCCACCACGGCCTGAGCCGACCGCTCGGCCAACACCGCCACACACTCCCCCGGCCCGGCACCATACTCAACAAGCAAGCGCCCCAACCGAGTCGACCACTCATCAACCTCCCGATACGTCCACGACCGCTCCCCCTCGGTGATCGCCACCGCCTCCGGCGCACGCCCCACCTGCGCGCCGAACAACACCGGAATCGAGAACCCCGTCGACACCGGAGCGCTCAGCGCCCCCCGATTGCCCAACTCGTCGAGCCGCGCACGCTCGGACTCCTCCAGCACATCGATCGACGACAACCGCCGCCCCGGATCGGCCACCATGGCCACCAACACCCGATACACCTGCGCGACCACCGCCTCCACCCGAGCGGTGTTGAACACATCGGTACGAAACTCCACCGCCCCACCAATCCCGGCGGGCCGACCATCCTCACCCCAACGCTCAGCCAACGAAAACACCAAATCCATTCGCGCGCTGCGGGTATCGGTGGGCAGCGGCGTGACGTGAAGATCGCCCAAGGTGAGATCGGCGACGTCGACATTCTGCCAGGCGAGGACGACTTGGATCAGGGGGTGGTGGCTGAGGCTGCGGGTGGGGCGCAGGCGCTCGACGAGGAGTTCGAAGGGCACGTCTTGGTGTTCATAGGCGGCCAGGCTGCGTTGTTGCACCTGTGCCACGAGCTCAGCCACCGTCGGGTTGCCCGACAGGTCGGTGCGCAAGACCAACGTGTTGACGAAAAATCCGACCAACTCATCAAGCGCAGGATCACGACGCCCGGCGATCGGAAAACCCACCGCCACATCCGAAGTCGCACCCAGCTTGCCCAAAACCACCGCCAACGCGGCCTGGACCACCATGAAACTGGTGGCTCCGTGCCCACCGGCCAGCTCCCGCACCCGCTGCTGCAATTGCGCGGGCCACTCCACGCTCACCCGCGCACCCCGATAATCGGCCACCAACGGATAGGGCCGATCGGTCGGCAACTCCAGCCGCTCCGCCATCCCCGCCAACGCGTCCTGCCAATACGCCAACTGCCCCGCGATCGCACTACGCGGATCATCCAAATCCCCGAACTGCGCCCGCTGCCACAACGTGTAATCCACGTACTGCACCGTCAGCGGCGCCCACGCGGGCGCCTCACCACCACACCGGCTGGCATACGCCACCCCCAAATCACGCACCAACGGCGTGATCGACCACCCATCAGCGGCAATATGATGAGCCACCGCCACCAACACATGCTCACCCTCGCCCACCCGAAACACCTTCGCGCGCAATGGGATCTCTGTCGACAAGTCGAACGAGTGGTGCGCCACGGCGTCGATGGCGCCCTCCAGCCGGCTCGCCGGCCAGCCGTCGGCCTCGACGACGTCGCATCTGACGCGCGCCTGTTCTGCCGACAGCACGATCTGTCGGGGGGTTCCCTGGGGCGCGACGAAGATCGTGCGCAGACTTTCGTGGCGGCCTACCACGTCGTTCAACGCGGCGCGCAGTGCGTCGGTATCCAGCGGCCCGGAGAGCCGCAGCGCGGCCGCCATGTTGTAGACGGGCGACGGCCCGTTCAGCTGGTCGAGGAACCACAACCGGGACTGGGCGAACGACAACGGCACCGTCGCCGGCCGTTTGCCGGCCACCAGCGGCGCGAGAGCGCCGCCACCCAGCCCCATGCGGGGGGCCAGCTGCGCCACCGTGGGCGCCTCGAACAGCGCTCGCACCGAAAGAGCGCTGTCAAAGCCACTATTGATGGCCGCGATCGCCCGCATCGCCGAAAGCGAGTCGCCGCCGAGCTCGAAGAAGGAGTCGTCGACCCCGACCCGCTCGAGACCCAGGACTTGGGCGTAGATGCCGGCCAGGATCTCCTCGACCGCGCTGGCCGGGGGGCGGTAGTGATCGGTCTCCGTGTATTCGGGTGCGGGCAGGGCGCGGGTGTCGAGTTTGCCGTTGAGGGTGACGGGCAGGGTGTCGAGGGTGACGAG
>NZ_LZJG01000526.1:0-14977 GCF_001667785.1 Mycobacterium sp. E3247
CGAAGGGTTCAGGACTGCCCGGCCGTCGCCGTGAGGTCGTACCGCGCGGCGCGTGCCATCAGCCGCGGCGCCACGACCCGATGCAGCGGGCCGACGACGGCCCAGACCGCGCGGGCGGTGAACCTGTGGCAATAATGCACGCGGGTGGTGAGGCCGGCGCGCCGGCCGTCGTGGCGCCGCAGCGTCAGCTCACCGCGCATCAGCGGACCCCGGGCGGTCAGCACGAGCTCGTCGCGATCCGAGCGCGCGATCGTCCAGCCGATGATGTGATCGGGCGACGAGACCGGCCCGAGGTCGAACCTCAGCAGGTGGCGGTGGATCCACAAGATCACGCCCCCACCCGGCGCATCCCGCAGGGCGTCGCGGAACGTCTCCTCGGCGGTGCGTGAGTCGCCTTGCGGGAGGGGTACTTCGAACACGTCGGCGTAGTCGGCGTGCGCGGCGGCGCTGGCGACGCGTTTCAGCGTCCACCGCGTGACGACGCGGTGACCGCCCGTGCCGATGACCAGCGCCCGGTAGGCCTTCCCGTGCGCGCCCGGGAAGGCCGCCCAGGTCGCCGCGCGCACCCGGGTGCGCCCCGGCGCCGCGTCCTCCAGCTCGAACACCCAGCGGTACACCGCGAACGGGTGCCTGCCCTTGAGCGCGAACCACTCCGGCGCCCGCGCCCCGTCCAGCAC
Source organism: Mycobacterium sp. E3247 (assembly GCF_001667785.1). Classification (NCBI taxonomy): domain Bacteria; kingdom Bacillati; phylum Actinomycetota; class Actinomycetes; order Mycobacteriales; family Mycobacteriaceae; genus Mycobacterium; species Mycobacterium sp. E3247. The sequence goes on from NZ_LZJG01000526.1 coordinate 678, forward strand.
GAAACCGGGCGGCACGGTCGATGGATCGCCGGGGTCCCGGCACAGCACCGCTAAGAGTGCCGACCACGTGTCGCCACGGCTCGCGTCGACTGTTATGGCATGCTCATCGATATAGGGTAATCGTTCCATATAGAAGGAATGTACTAGATCGTGGCACCTCCGCGAAAGCACGAAACCGACGTGATCCTCGACGCCGCCCGGGCCCTGGTGCTCGACGGTGGGCCGCGCGCGGCCAGCGTCGCGGCGATCGCCAAGGCCAGCGGAGCCCCCGCGGGCACGCTCTATCACCGGTTCGGCAACCGCGACGGCGTCCTGACGGCGGCGTGGCTGCGCGCGCTGGACCGGTTCCAGGCGCGGGCGCTGGCCGCCGACGGCCAGACTCCGATGGAAACCGCCACGGCGATGGCCGTGGCCGCCGTCAGCTTCGCGCGCGAGCTGCCCGACGACGCCCGGCTGCTGTTGACGATCCGGCCCGGTGACCTGCTCGACGAGGAACCCGACGCGGCGTTCCGCGAGACGCTGGCCGCGATGAACGCCCCGCTGACCGAGCGAATCGCGGCCCTGGCCCGCGGGCTGTACGGCAACAGCAGGCCCCGGTCCGTCGACGCCGTCGCGCGGGCGGTCGCGGACCTGCCGTACGCCGTGGTCCGACGCCACGCCCATGACGACCCGATGCCGAAATGGCTGGAACGCGACGTCGCGGCGTCGGCGCGGGCCGTGCTACGGGCCTTCGGCGAAGGCGCGTAGCGCCTGGACCTGCCCGGGATCCAGTGAGGGGCGCACGATTTGGCGCGCGGCCGCGATGTCGGCGGCCGTCACGTCGGTGGCGTCGATGGAGCGCCGCATCGCCGTCAGCGCCGCCTCCCGCAGCAGCGCCACGCAGTCGGCGGCGCTGTAGCCGTCGAGCCCGGCGGCGACCTCGTCGAGGTCGACGTCGTCGCTCAGCGGGACGGATTTGCCCGCGGTGCGCAGGATTTCGCGCCGGGCGGCGGCGTCGGGCGGTTCGATGAACACCCGCCGCTCGAGCCGGCCCGGGCGCAGCAGCGCGGGATCGATCAGGTCCGGCCGGTTGGTGGCGCCCAGCACGACGACGTCGCGTAGCGGGTTGACGCCGTCGAGCTCGGTCAGCAGCGCGGCCACCACCCGATCGGTCACGCCCGAGTCGAAGCTCTGCCCGCGCCGCGGCGCCAGCGCGTCGATCTCGTCGAGGAACACCAGCGCCGGGGCGGAGTCGCGGGCGCGCCGAAACAGTTCGCGGACGGCCTTTTCCGAGCTGCCCACCCACTTGTCCATCAGCTCGGAGCCCTTGACCGAGTGCACGGACAGCTGCCCGGTGCTGGCCAGCGCGCGCACGACGAACGTCTTGCCGCAGCCGGGCGGTCCGTACAGCAGCACCCCGCGGGGCGGTTCCACGCCCAACCGGGCGAAGGTGTCGGGATGCTGCAGGGGCCACAACACGGCCTCGGTGAGCGCCTGCCTGGCCTCGGCCATGTCGCCGACGTCGTTGAGGGTGACGTTGCCGACGGCCACTTCCTCGCTGGCCGAACGGGACAGCGGCCGGATGACGGTCAGCGCCCCGAGCAGGTCCTCCTGGTTCAGCTCGGGCGGGCGGCCGTCGGAGCTGGCGCGCGACGCCGCCCGCAGCGCCGCCTCCCGCACCAGCGCGGCGAGGTCGGCGACCACGAAACCAGGCGTGCGGGAAGCGATCTCAACCAGATCCAGGTCGCCGGCGGGTACCGACTTCAGCAGCGACTCCAAGAGCGCCTTGCGGGTGCCGGCGTCAGGCAGGGGCAGGCTCAGCTCCCGGTCGCACAGGTCGGGCGCGCGCAGCCGGGCGTCGAGCTGGTCGGGCCGGGCCGATGTGGCGATCAGCGCGACACCCTCGGTGGCCACCGCGGTGCGCAGCTCGCCCAGGATCAGCGCGGCCACCGGCTCGGGGGTGGCGGGCAGCAGGGCGTCGACATCGGTGATCAGCAGCACGCCACCGCCGTTGCGGACGGCACGCACCGCCGCGCTCACCGTCTTGAGCCGGTCTTCGGCGTTCAGCGCGCCGGCCTCCGGCCCGTCCAGCTTCACCAGCCGGCGGCCGTCGCAGACCGCGCGCACCAGCGTCACCTTGCCGACGCCGGCCGGGCCCGACACCAGCACGCCGAGGTTGGCGCCGGCGCCCAGCGTCTTGAGCAGGTGCGGCTCGTCGAGTGCGAGCTTGAGCCATTCGGCGAGCTTGGCAGCCTGCGGCTGCGATCCCTTCAGTTCCTCGACGACGGTCTCCGGTCCGACGACGTCGACGAACTCCTGCGACGGCCCGGCCGCGGACGGCACACCGGCGCCCCAGGTGACCAGCGAGTTGGGCTGCACGCTGACCGGTCCCGCCGGGTCGACGCCGGTGACCGTCAGCAGCTCCGACGTCCAGCTGATGCCGACCGAGGCGGCCAGTGCGCGGGCGGCGCCCGACGTCGAGAACGGCGGGCCCAGGTCGCGGGGCAGCAGCGACACGGCGTCGCCGACGGTCAGCACCTTGCCCAGCAGGGCCTGCCGCAGGGTGACCGGCGAGATCGACTGGCTGGCCAACGTCGAGCCGGACAGCGTCACCGACCGGGCGCCGTAGACGGTGACCGCGCCGACGATCACCGCGGTGCCCTCGCGCAGCCCCGCGTTCGACAGCGTCACGTCGTCGAGCAGGGCGGTGCCGATCGGGGTGTCCGGGCCGGCCAGGCCCACCACCGCGGCCGTGGTGCGCGAGCCCGTCAGCGCCACCGCGTCCCACTCCCGGATGCCCAGCGCGGCAACCGCGCTCGGGTGCAGGCGGACGACGCCGCGGCGCGAATCGACGGCGGCGGTGTTCAACCGCGCGGTGAGCGTGAGCTGGCGGGCCGCATCGTCGCCCGGCCGGCTCATCGCAGGCGCCCACCCGGCTTGTGCAGCCCGAGCCGCGCCATCGACCGGCGGTGCGGTTGCGCCCGGCGGATCGCGCGGCGGGCGGCGCGGCGCTGCTTGGGCTCGTCGGACCACGCCTCGGGGTGGGCGGCCAGCCAGCGCTGGTTGCGGACCGCGAACGGCACGTGGCAGAGGTAGGCGACGATGATCACCCAGATCAGGACGTAGGGCGCGAGCACGGCCGCGGCCGCGCAGATCGCCAGCAGAGCCAGCAGCGGCGCGGCCCAGCTGGGGGGCACCGCCGCGGCGTGCATCTTGCGCATCGGGATCTTGCTGATCATCAGCATCGACGTCCCCGTGATCCAGATGCACAGGAACGTCGTCGAGGTCCACCAGCCCTCGCCGAACTGCAACTTGAGCCCGATGAGCCCGATCATCGACACGGCGCCCGCCGGCGCCGGCATGCCGACGAAGAACTCGTGCGTGTAGGCGGGCTGGCTGCCGTCGGCCTGCAGCGCGTTGTACCGGGCCAGCCGCAACACCACGCACACCGCGTAGAGCAGGATCACCACCCAGCCGGCCGGCGACTTCGTCAGCATCGTCACGTAGATGACAATCGACGGCGTCACCCCGAAGTTCACCGCGTCGGCCAGCGAGTCGATCTCCTCGCCCATGCGCGACTGGGCGTCCAGGAGGCGGGCCACCCGGCCGTCCAGCCCGTCCAGGATGGCGGCCGCGGCGATCAAGGCCATCGCGGCCTTGGGCTGATGCTCGAGGGCGAACCGGATCGCGGTCAGGCCCGCGCAGATGGACAGCACGGTCATCGCGCTGGGCAGGATCTGCAGGTTGACCGGCCGCCTGCCGCGCGGCTTGCTGATCATGGCAGTTCGGCCAGCATGGTTTCGCCGGCGATCGCGCGCTGGCCCTCTCGGACCAGCGGGTCGGCGCCCGCCGGGAGGTAGGTGTCGAGCCGGGAGCCGAACCGGATCAGGCCGTAGGTGTCCCCGATGGTCAGCTTGTCCCCGACGCGCGCGTCGCAGATGATGCGCCGCGCCAGCAGGCCGGCGACCTGCACCGCCACCACCTCCGCGCCGCTGGGCGTCCGGATCCGCAGGCTGGTGCGCTCGTTCTCGGTGCTCGCCGCGGCGAGATCCGCCGACCCGAACCGGCCGGGCCGGTGCTCTACGGCGATCACCTCGCCGCTCACCGGCGCGCGCTGCACGTGGGCGTCGAGCAGCGAGAGGAAGATGCTGACCCGCGGCAGGAGCGCGTCGCCCATGCCGAGTTCGGCGGGCGGGGCGGCGGAGTCGATGACGCACACCACCCCGTCGGCGGGCGCGACGATCGCGTCCGGCCGGGCCGGCGGCACCCTCGGCGGGTGGCGGAAGAAGCCCGCGCAGGCGGCCGCCGCCAGCAGGCCGGCCCGCCGCACCCAGCGGTGCCTGCGGCCGGCCAGCGCCACCGCCAGCCCGCCGGCGATGAACGGGCGGCCGGCCGGGTGAACCGGCGGAATCGCCGAGCGCACCAACCCCAACGCGTGCTGCGGGCTGAACTCTGGATCCTCGGCGGTGGGGCCGATGGGGCGGGGGCGTCGTGCCACGCGGCCATCTTACGAAAGGCGGGGGCCGGTTGGTTCCCGCCCGCAGGGGGAACGCCCACCCTCGACATGCATGCCAACGAGGAGACGGCGCCGCGGCTGCGCCGGGCCAAGACGGCCGTCACCGGGGATTAGGTGAGGTCCCAGACCTGAAGCTCGGTCCCCTCCGACACCTCCACGACGTCCTCGGGGATGTCGAGCAGCGCATTCGCCGACGCCAGCCAGCGGAGGTGATGCGACGCCGGCGGCCCGTAACTGGTGACGGTGCCGGCGTCGCGGTCCAGCACCGCGCGCCGGAATTGCCGCTTGCCGCGCGGCGAGGTCAACGACTCGGTGAGCACGGCGGCCCGGTGTGGGCGGTCGGGGTCGGGCAGGCCCATGGCGTCGCGCAGCGCGGGCCGGATGAACACCTCGAAGGACACCAGCGCGCTGACCGGGTTGCCCGGCAGGGTGACGATGGTCGCGCCGGCCACCCGGCCGATGCCTTGCGGCATGCCCGGCTGCATCGCCACCCTGACGAACTCGACGCCCTGGTCGCCGGCGCGCCCGAAGGCGTCCTTGACCACCTCGTAGGCGCCGGCGCTCACCCCGCCACTGGTGATGATCAGGTCGCAGTCGGCCGCGTAGCGATCGAGGACCGAGCTGAATTGCGCCACGTCGTCTTCCGCGGTCGCCACGGCGACCACCTCGGCGCCGGCGTCGCGCACGGCCCCGGCCAGCATGATCGAGTTGGACTCGTAGATCTGACCGGGCCGCAGCGGGTTGCCCGGCGCCACCAGCTCCGACCCGGTGGACATCACCAGCACCCGCTGGCGCGGAAGCACCGGCAGCTCGGCCATGCCCAGCGCCGCGGCCAGGCCCAGCACGGCCGGGGTCACCAACTGGCCCCGTCGCAGCACGGTGGTGCCCTGGGCGACGTCCTCGCCCGCCCGGCGGATGTGCGCGCCGGCCGCGCGCGGCGCGCGGATCGAGACGACCGCCACGCCGCCGTCGGTGTCCTCGACCGGGACGACGGCCGTCGCACCGGCGGGCAGCGGCGCGCCGGTCATGATCCGATGCGCGGTGTTCGGCTTCAGCGTCAACTCGTCGGTGCGCCCGGCGGGAATGTCCTCGGCGACCTGGAGGACCACCGGGTGCTCGGGTGTGGCGCCGGACGTCTCCTCGGCCCGCACCGCGTACCCGTCCATCGCGGAGTTGTCGAAGACCGGCAGTGCCAGCCGCGCGACCACGTCCTCGGCCAGGACCAGCCCCTGCGCGTCGGCCAGCGCGGCGGTCACCGCCGGCCGGGGCTGGATGAGTTCGGCTACGACACGTTGATGCTCAGCTACCGACCGCACCCGGCCATTATCGGCCGGTCGGATTTCCCGGGCCGACCCGGTGAGGCGGTCGGTCCGACGTAGAGTCGAGAACGTGATTACCGGAGTGGCCCACACCGGCGTGTGCGTTCCGGATTGCGAAGCCGCCGTGGCGTTCTACCGCGACGTGTTGGGCCTGCGTGTGCTTTCGCCGCCGTATGTCATGACCGGTAACGCCATTCGCGACGACATGGGCGAGCTGGTGGCTGATCCCAGCATGAAGGCGGCCATCGTGGGCTTCGGCGACGACGGCGATCGGGTGCTCGAGGTCATCGAATACCTCGGCGAAGACGGGCGCGCCGGCGGCCGGGCCCTCACCGATCACGGGTTGTCCCACGTCGGGCTGATCTGTGCGGACCTCGACGCCACCCGGGCGGAGCTGGAGCGCAGGGGGGTGCGCTTCCTGGTCAACGGAATCGCGGAGGTCGCCGGGGTGCGCACCACATGGTTCGCCGACCCCTGGGGGGTGGTGTTCATCCTGGTGGAGAAGAGCCGGCCGGGGCGACCGTACTACGCGCAATGGGCCTGAATGGGTGAGCAGCCGACCGTCGGGATCATCGGCGCGGGCGCCGGCGGCATCGCCATGGGCATCCAGCTGGCCGAGGGCGGCTACCGGTTCACCCTCTTCGACCGGGCCGACGGCTTCGGGGGGACCTGGCGGCACAACACCTTCCCGGGCGCGGCGTGCGACGTCCCGTCGCACCTGTATTCGTATTCGTTCGCGCCCAACCCGCGGTGGAGCAAGACCTACGCCAACCAGCCCGAGATCCTGACCTACCTCGAGACCGTGGCCACCCGGCACGGGCTGGGCGCGCACCTGCGGGCGAACACCGCGATCACAACCGCGCGCTGGTCGGACACCCGGCGCCGCTGGACACTGACCGACGACGGCGGGGCCGAGCACGAGTTCGACGTGGTGGTCAGCGCCGTGGGAATGCTCGACGTGCCCCACATCCCGGACATCCCCGGGACGCAGCGGTTCCGGGGCCGCCGCTTCCACTCCGCGCGCTGGGACCACAGCAAGTCGACGGCCGGGGAGCGGGTGGCCTCCATCGGCACCGGCGCCAGCGCGATCCAGTACGTGCCGGCGATCGCCCCGAACACCGCGCACCTGACCGTGTTTCAGCGGACGCCGATCTGGATCGCGCCCCGGTTCGACTTCCCGTTCACCCCCGAGCAGCACGAGCTGTTCGAACGCGACCCGGCCGCGGCGCGCAAGCTGCGCGACGAGGCCTTCGCCGCCTACGAGTCGGCCAGCTTCGACGTCGACGACGCCCAGACCCGGGAGGCGACCGAGCTGGCCCGCAGCTACCTCATGCGCAAGGTCGCCGACCCGCAGCTGCGGGCCAAGCTGACGCCGGACTACCCGGCCGGCTGCAAGCGGCCGCTGATGTCACGCGACTGGTACCCCACGTTCGCGCTGCCCAACGTCTCCCTGGAGACGACCCCGATCGCCGAGCTGACCGAGCGCGGGGTGCGCACCGCCGACGGCGTCGAGCACCGCGTCGACACCATCGTCTACGGCACCGGGTTCACCGCCGCCGACTACCTGGCCAGCATCGACGTGTACGGAACCGGCGGCCGTCGTCTCGCCGACGTCTGGAGCGACGGCGCCGAGGCCTACCTGGGCACGCTGGTGGCCGGCTACCCGAACTTCTTCACGCTGTACGGCCCCAACACGAACGGCGTCAACTCGATCATCTACATCCACGAAGCGCAGACGACGTTCGTCCGCCACATCCTCGACGTCATGAACCGCCGCGCCGCGCGCACCGTCGAGGTGGCACCCGACGCGCAGCGCCGCTACAACGACGAGATCCAGGCCGCCATGGCGGGCAAGGTGTGGCTGGCGTGCGACAACTACTTCCGGCATCCCAGCGGGAAGGTCGTCACCCAACTGCCTTACAGCGGGCGGACCTTCTTCGAGCGCACCCGCGAGCTGGTCGACGCCGACTACCGCTGGGGCGGGTGACCCCCCCGACCCGCGAGGTGATCTGCATCGGCGATCGCGACCGCTTGACCCGCGCCGCGGCCCGCACCGGTGCGCTCATCGCCATATCGAGTTTTTGCTGAGCCCTGGCCGCTGCCCGCTTCGACAGCTTCGTTGCCTGCACAGCGACACCCTAGCTACTGCACCCAGTAGTTGTCGTGGCGGACGAACCACTCCCGGCGCTCGTCGTCGGTCATGTCGGCCAGCGCAGCGAAGCCTTCGAAGTAGGCCTCCCGCGGGGCGCCCGGGGCGAACAGCATCAGGATCGACGCCGGCTCGTCGGCCCCGTTGCGGAAGCCGTGGACGCCGCCGGGCGGCACGTAGAGGAAGTCGCCCTGCCGGCCGTCGGCCCACTGGGTGCCGTCGTAGAGCTTCATCGTTCCGGACAGCACGAAGAACGCCTCGGACATCGCCCGGTGAAAGTGCGGCCCCGGCCCGCCGCCGCCCGCGGGGATGTCGACCCGGTACAGCCCGTAGTCGCCGTCGGTGTCGCGCTGGTTGGCCAGGTAGTGGTACTTGACGCCCCCGGTTTCATAGTCGGGTGACGAGTCGGCCCGCTTGAGCCAGGCGCTGACCTCGGGCTGGTCGGCGGTGTAGCGGGGCGGGGGATACGGCGGCACGACGAGGGACATGCGCCCAGCCTGCCAGTTAGCATCGCCGGTGTGCAGGGGGCGGACGAACAGACGCGGGTGGAACGGCTGCTGGACGCGCAGGCCGGGGCCGAGCGGTTGTTCGACGAGATCGAGCGGCGCGCCATGATCCGCCCCGGCATCTCCGAGCGGCAGCTGTCCGACGAAATCAACCATCTGGCCGCGCGAATGTTGGGGGTGACCCGGCACTGGCATCGGCGGATCGTGCGGGCCGGCGAGAACACGCTGCAACCCTTCAATGAGCGCCCGCCGGACCGGGTGGTCGCCGACGGCGACGTCGTCTTTCTCGACCTGGGGCCCATCTTCGCCGAGTGGGAGGCGGACTTCGGCCGCACCTTCGTGCTCGGCGACGACCCGGACAAGACGGCGCTTCGCGACGCGCTGCCCCGGGTGTGGCAGGCCGGCCGCGAGTACTTCGACCGGCGCCCCGACGTCACCGGCGCCGAGCTGTACGACTTTGTCGTCGGCGTGGCGCACTCCGAGGGATTCGAGTTCGCCAGCTCGATCGCCGGTCACCTGGTCGGGGAGTTCCCGCACCGCAAGATCGCCGGGCCCGGCGTCCAGTGGTACATCGCGCCGGGGTCGGACAAGCCGATGCGGCGCACGGACCCGGCCGGCCGCATCTGCCACTGGATCCTGGAGATCCACCTGGCCGACCGGGCCCGCGGCTTCGGCGGTTTCTACGAGCAGCTGCTCGACCTGCCCTAGTGCCGATCGCAAGCGCGGCGCATGTGCCGGGCGCAGCGGGTCGGCACCATTGGCTCAGTCGGTGGGATAGACCACCCCGGTGAGCTGCTCGGAGACCTCCCAGAGCCGCCGCTGCAGCGCGGCGTCGTGGGACTTCTCGCTCGAAGCCACCAGCTTGGGATAGCCGCGCACCTCGCCGAACCCGTCCGGGCCGTAGTACTGGCCGCCGAGCACGCCCGGGTCGGTCGCGGCCCGCAGCGTCGGAAGGGCGCCCATGGCCGCGTCCTGAGCGATCACCGAGAAGAACACGTTGACGAGCGGCCGCAACGCCGCGGGCGTGTAGCGGCCCAGCTCGGTGTTCGACCCGCCGGGGTGGGCGGCGGCGGCAATCGTCGTGCCGTGGGGGGCGAGCTTGCGCTGCAGTTCGTAGGTGAACAGCAGGTTGGCCAGCTTGGCCTGCCCGTAGGCCGCCACCCGGTTGTAGGAGCGCTCCCATTGCAGGTCGTCGAAGTGGATGTCGGCGAGAATGCGGTGGCCCATGCTGCTCACCGTCACGACCCGCGAACCGGCGACCGGCAGCAGCCGCTCCAGCAGCAGGCCGGTGAGCGCGAAGTGGCCCAGGTGGTTGGTGCCGAACTGCATCTCGAAGCCGTCTTTGGTGGTTTCCTTTGGCGTGTACATGACGCCGGCGTTGTTGATCAGCAGGTCGATGCGGTCGTAGTCGGCCTTGAGCTGTTGGGCCGCGGCGCGGACGGAGTCCAGCGACGTCAGGTCGAGTTCCTGGAGTGCGACGTCGGCGTGCGGGCTCTTGGCGGCGATCCGGGCGGCGGCGTCCTTGCCCTTGTCCAGGTTGCGCACCGCCAGCACGACGCGGGCGCCGTGGTCGGCCAGCGCGGCGGCGGTCTCGTAGCCGAGGCCGGTGTTGGCCCCGGTGATGACGGCGACGCGTCCGGTCTGGTCGGGGATGTCCGCTGCGGTCCATTTGGCCATGGAAGCTCCTTCAACTTGTAGACTAAGCGGGGCGGGCGCTCCGGTTGATTCCGACTATACGGAACGCACGCTCCGCTTTGTCAACCGATGGGTGGTAAACACTTGGCGCAACCCGCACGGCCGTTGCGCGCCGACGCGGCACGCAATCGTGCCCGCGTGCTGGACGTGGCCTACGAAACCTTCGCGGCCGAGGGCCTGTCCGTGCCGATCGACGAGATCGCGCGGCGCGCGGGGGTCGGGGCCGGCACCGTCTACCGGCACTTCCCGACCAAGGAGGCGCTGTTCACCGCGGTCATCGCGGACCGGATGCAGCGGATGGTCGACGACGGGCGCGCCCTGTTGGAGTCCGAGGGGCCGGGGGAGGCGCTCTTCGTCTTCCTGCGCTCGCTGGTGTTGCAGTGGGGGGCGGCGGACCGCGGCCTGGTGGACGCACTGGCCGGGTACGGAATCGACATCGCCTGCGCCGCGCCCGAGGCGGAGGACGCCTTCAAGGCCATGCTCGGCGAGCTGCTGCGCGCCGCGCAGGAAGCCGGCACCGCGCGGCGGGACGTCGACATGGGCGACGTGAAGGCGATCCTCGTCGGGTGCCAGGCGATGCAGGCCTACGACCCGGTGTTGGCCGAGCGGGCGACCGGCGTCGTCATCGATGGTTTACGTCCGCCCCGATAGGGTCACATCCATCCCCCGGACGCGTCGAGCGTCGCGCCCGTGATGTAGGAGGCATCCGCACACAGCAGGAAGGCCACGACGGAAGCGATTTCGTCCGGTGCGGCCAACCTGCCGAGCGCGTTGAGGGATTGCAGCAGGGCTTGAAAAGGCACGTCGGCCAGTGCCGGGGGTATGTAGTCGCCGGCAAATTCGGCCGCCATGTCGGTCGCGGTTCCGCCCGGGGCGATGGCGTTGATGGCGATCCCGCGCGCGGCGAGTTCCGGCGCGAGGTTCAGCACCATCGCAGATACCGCCGCCTTGCTGGCCGCATACAGGGTGTGGCGTGCGACGGCGACGCGCGCGCTCACCGACGAGGTCAGCACGATCCGGCCGCCGGTCGGCATCCGAGCAACCGCCGCTTGGGTGACGAACAGCTGGCCGGCGACGTTGATCCGGAACACCCGGTCGAAGTCGGCCAGGGTGAGGGATTCCAGTGCGCCGAAGTGCTCGACGCCGGCGTTGCTGGCAAGCAGGTCGATCCCGCCGAAGGCGGCGTTGACGCGCTCCACCAGATCGCTGGTCTGGGCGGGATCGCTGACGTCGGCACGAAACGCCGCCGCCTGATGTCCGGCCGCACGGAGCTCGTCCACCAGGGCGTCGGCCGACTTCTCATCCGACGCGTAGTTGACCGCCACCGCCGCGCCTTCGGCGGCCAGCCGTCGCACGATCGCCGCGCCGATGCCCCGGCTTCCGCCGGTGACCAGCGCCCGCTTACCGGCAAGGGTGTTCACCGGCGGTCAGCCCCTGATCGTGGCGAAGTAGGTGGGCACCGTGGTGGTGTCGTCGAGGGCGGCGACGGCACCGACGTAGCCGTCCGGGCGTATCACTACCCGCCCACCGCCCGTGAGCCCAACCCGTTGTGCCACAACGCTGTTCGGGTCGGCGATCACGGCGTCGTAGCCGGCGACGGACGCCTCGTCGCCGGTCACCAGCACCTGGACCTGACCGTCGCCACCGGCGGCGGGGGCCACCTGCTCGGGGGCGATGGTGACCACGGTGTGCCCCGGGTTCTGGCTACCGCTCACGACGCTCAGCTGCTTATGCACGGCCACGTCGGACACGTGCGGAAAATATTGGCCGGCAACTACTTTCGCATGCGCTGGAGGTTTCCCCACGGCGATCGGGCTGTCCTGGTAGCCGATGGTGACCTCTTCCATCAAGTTGGCCATGGCTCGCCGGGCCGCCGGGATGTGCGACGCCGTTTCGATCACCACGTCGCGGATCCGGCCGGCCACCCCGGACATCGTGGCGAGCCTGGTGAGCCGGTCGGTGAACGTGATGACGTGCTGGGCGACCGGGAGGCGCTCGGCCTCGTAGCTGTTGAGCAGCGTGTCACCGCCTTCGCCGTTGACCGCCGCGGCCAGCTTCCAGCCCAGGTTGAACGCGTCCTGCATGCCGGTGTTCATGCCCTGTCCGGCGGCAGGGCTGTGGATGTGAGCGGCGTCGCCGGCCAGGAACGCCCGGCCCCAGCGGTACGCGGGAACCCTCGCGTGGTGTATCTCGAAACCGGTCAGCCAATGTGAGCGCACCAACCGGATGTCGCCGATCCGCTGATCGAGTATCTGCTGCAGTTCCTGCTGGCTCGGATTCCGGTTGACCGGGGTACCTGGTGCGTCGCGCACCGGGGCGAGGAATCGGATCCGCCCGTCGCGCATCGGCAGCACCACCACGGGACCGTCGGGGTGGAAGAAGGTGTACCAGGAGTCCACATCCAGCGTGTGCTCGGCGTCGACGTCACCCATCACGACATGTGTCCCGGTGAAGGAACCGGCGAGCTTCGTGCCCACCAGGCGCCGCACCGTGCTGTGCGCTCCACCGGATCCGACGACCCAGGAGGCGCTGAGCTGTTCGACCGGACCGTCTTCCGGGCCGTCGGAGCGCCGCAGGGTGAGGTGCACGGCGTCGGCGTCCTGGGTCAGTGCCACCAGCTCGACGTTGCGCTCGACGGTGACGCCGAGCGATTGCAGGTGCTCGCCCAGCACGCGTTCGGTCTCGGTCTGCGCCGTGACCAAACAGAACGGGAACGCGCTGTCGACCGCACCGAACGGGATCCGGGCCAGTTTTTTGTGGCCGGCGTAGCACTCCATCGCGCTGGTCTTGACCCCGGTGCTCACCAGTTCGTCGACGATGCCCATCCGGTCGAACATGTCGAGGCTGCGCGCGTGCACCGCGATCGCGCGCGAGTGTTCGGTGGGTTGCGCCAGCTTGTCGATGACCCGAACGCGCACGCCGCGGCGGGCGAGTTCGGCGGCGGCGACCAGACCGACCGGTCCGGCACCGACGACGAGAACATCGGGGCCTTGGGGGGATGGAGCGGCGGCCATGTCTTCCTCCTGTGGGTGGGGGTAGTTGAGACGAAGTTTCACGCCAGCGTGAGTCTAGGTTCAGCGCCGGGGAAATTTCACGCTATGGTGAAACGTATGGCGAAGAGGCCGATAACTCCCGGTCCGCGAGATGAACGGGGGGTGCTGGCCGCGAAGATTGTTGTCGCCGCCCGTGATGAGTTCGCCGAACACGGCTGGGCGGGAACCACCATCCGGGCGGTGGCGCGCGCGGCCGACGTCGACCCCGCGCTGGTCTATCACTACTTCGGGACGAAGGAGCGGTTGCTTGACGCCGCGACGAACCCGCCGCAGAAATGGCTGGAAGCCGTCGCGAAGGTCTGGACGACGCCGACCGAGAAGCTCGGCACCGCCCTGGTCCAGGTGCTGCTGGCGAGCTGGTCCGACGAGGAGATCGGGCCGACTATGTGTGCCATCCTGCAGACCGCCGCGCACGAACCGACGGCGCGCGAGAAATTACGGCGTGGGGTAGTCGACAGCATGATGAACAGCGCGGCACTGGACGGCGACGAACGGGACCGACTGGTTCGCAGCGGGCTCATCGCGTCGCAGATGGTGGGCTTTGCGCTGATCCGCTACGTCTGGAAGATGGAGCCTCTCGCGTCGATGCCGGATGACGAGGTGATCGCCGCAATCGCACCCAACCTGCAGCGTTATGTCGACTGTGACCTCACCAACGGGTCTGCTCAGGCGAGGGGCTGAGCCGAGCAGCCGCCTGGTCGACGGCAACCTTGCACTCGGCATAGGCGAGTGCTAAGAATGACTTTGGCACTCGCGACCAGTGAGTGCTAGGTCGGGACGGTGAGACTGAAGCCGAACACAGCTGCGGTCGTCCGTCGCGGGCACTGCGTCCGGCCAAAGACGTGTAACCCCCAACCGGAGGATTCACTTCGCAATGTCCAAGATCATTGCTTACGACGAAGAGGCCCGTCGCGGCCTCGAGCGGGGGCTCAACGCCCTCGCCGACGCGGTAAAGGTGACGTTGGGTCCCAAGGGCCGCAACGTCGTCCTGGAGAAGAAGTGGGGCGCCCCCACGATCACCAACGATGGTGTGTCCATCGCCAAGGAGATCGAGCTGGAGGACCCGTACGAGAAGATCGGCGC